>JAJYAH010000436.1 GCA_021779635.1 Pseudomonadota bacterium
TGAACGGCCGCCACACTGACCATTGCCTCGATATTTATTGGATCGAGTTCCAAGGCGCGCTCGAAAAACCCAAGCGCCTTCTCCATGTGTTCGGGGGTCGACCCCTTGTTCCAAAAATTGCTTCCCTGAAAAATCAAGGCCATTACATCAGGATGTCGCAAACGTTCTGCTCGGCGCGCCTCGACCTCAACAAGCTGGGAGTTTAAAGTGTTTGCAAGTCTGGATACTATTTCATCCTGCATGTCGAAGAGGTCGGCAACGGGCTTGTCAAAACGCTCGGCCCAGACGTGCTTGCCGGTTTCGGCATCGATCAACTGCACATTCACCCGGAGGCGGTTGCCGCTACGTTGCACCGACCCCTCGAGTACGTAACTGACGTTCAGCTCGCGTCCGAGCTTCTTAACGTCTACGGCTTTGCCCTTAAAGGTAAACGCCGTGTTGCGGGCGATCACGAAGGAACCGGCGATGCGCGACAGATCTGTAGTTAGGCTCTCGGTTATGCCATCGACGAAATAGTCTTGCTCGGGTTCTCTGCCGATATTGTCGAACGGTAGTACCACGATGGAAAGTCGCTGCGCTGGGGGTGAGCCTGGCGTCGTGCTGCTGCCCTGTGTCTCGCCGTTCAACCCAACCCCGACCACTGCATAGGCTCGTACCGGGCGGGCTATATTTCTGAGACTTTGCTCGCCCAAATCGGTGAACTCGAGTGGCACTCTGCCGCGAACGTAATCGTAGGCAGAGGACGAGAGGCAGATGCCGCCGGGAGCGGCAATACCTTCGAGTCGAACTGCGATGTTGACCTCGTCTCCGAAGATGTCATGCGCTTCGACGATCACGTCACCGACATTGATGCCTACGCGGAAAGAAATACGCTCATCTTCCGTATCACCAATTGTCACTTCAAGGATGCCGGTCTGGAACCGCGTCGCAGCCCGGACCGCTTCGACGGCACTCGAAAACTCCGCCAAGAACCCGTCACCAGTATTCTTGACGATATGACCTCCGTGTTCAACGATTGCCGGTTCGATAGCGTCCACCAGAAGCGCGGTCAATTTAGCGTGCGTCGCCTCTTCGTTGTTGTGCATGAGCCGGGAATAGCCGGCTACGTCGGCGGCCAATATCGCCGACAACCGACGCCGAATGCGATCTGGCCGCTCCTGCACCATAGCATCTGAATTCCGTCTAACGCGCATCGTACGCTAGATTGGACTTTCCTGCCAACATGCTTTGACAGATGCGCGTGCTTGGGCGGATAACGATGGCGCCGCGGTCCCGTCGGCCGGGCCATGCAGGCGGCATCGCGTGGACGGTTAATTCGGGGCGCGGACTCGTTGGCCGCGAACTCGTCACATCAGGTCGCTACCCGCCGGATGGTCGAGGCCCCGGTTTGCGCTTGAAGCGCGTGAAAACCAATGCCTTCAGCCGGCAAAGCCGGACAAACGGCACTTCCGGGATTGCCCTGTGGGGAACCTGCACGGTTCGCTAGTAATGTTCCACTTCAGGCTGCGTGAAATAAAAACTTCGGATCAATTTATATCGCCCTTGGAGGGTGCGTCTGTAAACTTCATGCAGACATGCGTTCGAGGTGCAGTAGATGTTCGATAGTCCACAAAGCAAATGCTCGTAGTGCAGCACGATTTCTGCCGTGCCGTCTCTGTAACTGGAAAATTCGTGTGATGCGAGCGGCTCCTTGCACTTGCTGACGACGATTTGGCGAATCTCCGGAGGAAGCGACGTAATGTGCTGCGGATTGTAACGATCCTCAACCCCATACGTGCCTCCTTTGGCCGAGCCTGGGGTCGGATGTAGCAGCGGCAAGATCAGTATGGAAACGCTGAATATCAGAATCGTTTTGATCATGGCATGGCCCCTACCGGCTCAACAACGGCTTGCCGAAGAGTGATGGCGCGAGGTCGTCGAGGAACAGCAGGAGTTGCATTCTGCCTCCGCGTCCCGCCGCGCTGTTCAGCGGCACAATCGCTTCAACAGCGATCTGCCAGGTGACCGCCACGTAGGAGAGGCCGGGGTTCATGGTCGCAATCGACTTTGTTCCCGACGAACTATCGACCGCGAACTCCACCAGCGGCACAAGCTGATTGAGCGGTTCTTCCTTCGGCGGACCACCGGTGAAGCGGCCGGTCAGATACAGCGTGCTGAACTCGACCGCAAAGCCCCAATGCAGGATATCGACGTTGCGGGTCAGCAGCGGGCCCAATTGGCCGGTGATTGGATCAAAACCGAGGTTGGCGGAGACGCCGCCGGTCGGATGCTCCAGCACCACGGCACCCGTCAGCCCGAACGGCCTCAACCACGATACGCCGTCCGGCAAATCGCCGAAGCCCTTTCCGAAAAATAATCCCGGCTTGATCGTGTTAGGCGCTTTGGCATCGATCCCCTGAGCGCCCGAATTGCCGATCCCCCATAGCAGGTTCGCCGCAACAAGCGCCTCATGAGTGTTGTTTCGATAAACCTCCCATTTGAGACCGACGCTTGTTACGTCGAAACCAAAGCGTTGGGTTACACCCCAGTTACGTGCAATCCAACTGTTGTCGATGACGACCCCCACCGTGGGAGTGAGAAGACGCGTAAAGGTCCAATTGATGCGGTTGTCCGTAACGTTGCCGCCTCCACCAGGATGGTCCAAACTCCAAAAATTCGGCAGGACTGCTTCGTCGGCGACGGCTGGATCATCAAAGGTGAGCGTCCCCGGAAAAAGGCGGTTGCCTGCAATTCCGTGAGCCTGCGCTGCTTGTGAAGCGACCGACGCCGCGAAGGAGATACCCAACGCGCTCGCTCGTGCAGCCTGACGCAGCGCGAGGCTTGCCGAAGGCATCTTACAAAGGAATCGAGCAAGCGCCCCTCCATATGGAGAGCGCCGCGACCGCCTATAGATGGGCATAACCGAGACCACCCCTGTTGAAATCCAAACGGAACACGACGGCGAACAGCCGTTGCGTGAGGTTCAGGTCAACAGAGAAGGTCTTGGAGGCCGGTCCAGCGTTACCGGACCGCAGCCCGCGTGATGGTCTTGGGGCAGCGAGGGGACCAACGAGGCGCAGACCGGAGCGACGATCGAGACCTCAATCGGAGGAGGTAAACCGGGGACTGCTACGACCCCGCAGCAGTGATGAACGCCTGCGGGCGGGTGCTTATCGGAGCCCTTGCCATCATCATTCTGGGGATGGAAGTGCAGCACTAGCAGATCACCGTGAACTTCGGTCAACGAATGAATGATCGATGCATTGCCGTTGAACGAGAAGACCATCGACGGCGCGAGAACGCCGAACGCATAAGCTGCGACGAGCATGCGCGCCGCCCAACCTCGCACCTTATTTGTTACCGAAGTCCGCATTGGTGAGGATGCTCTGAGCGGTTCTCGCAGACAGATCATTACACAATTTACAACCAGACAAGTCCACCAAAAAGTTAAACCGGTTACGAGTACTTGAAGCGTTCCAGTCCCAAAATATGAGCGGAAACTTCCGCCTTTGGCACCTTTGATTCATGCCGGCGGATACCGAGAATGTCTGCCTATCAGGGGGGTAGACCGGATGCAGTCGACCCAAGGTCAGAACGACGCGTTTGAAAGCCGAGGTGGGAGGCTTATACTTAGGCCCACAAAAGTAGCTGCCGATTTCAAGGCCGACAGTCGGCTCTTTGTTGTTTGCCGTTCCGATCGGAGAGATCACGCGCTATGACGATAAACCGTCCCGCACCCGCAATTGTGGATATTGCCGTCGATCCGATCGAACTATCGCCCCTGGCGCGGCAGAGAGTTTTCTTCTATCTCGGCATCCTGATTATTCTGCTTGCGTTCGGCAGTCCTTCGGGAGGCCTGATCGATATCCCGATCAGCTTTCTTCTAAAGAACAAGCTGAAATTGAGTGCGCATGAGGTTGCCGGTTTCCGGGTCGTGGCCGCTATCCCACTCTACCTGTCTTTTGCTTTCGGATTTATTCGCGACATCTGGAGCCCCTTTGGGATGAGGGATCGCGGATTTATGCTGTTGTTTGGCACGATCAGCGCGCTCCTTTATGTATTTTTCGCTTTCAGTTCCGTTACCTATTTGGTGCTGATCGTTGCGGTCGTTATATTGACAGCCTCTTCCCTTTTTGTCGCCAGCGCTCAAAATGGATTGACTGCAATGATCGGTCGGCAACATGCCATGACCGGTCAGATCAGCGCGGCGTGGAACGTCTTCCTGTCGGTTCCTACCGTCGCGGCGTTGCTCGCGGGGGGAGCGCTTAGCGGGCTGCTCGAAGACAAGGGCGCTGACCAGGCTATCCGTATTCTTTTTCTGGTGGGCGCCGCGATTATGACGATCGTCGCCGTCTATTCGATGTGGAGGCCCGCAGACGTATTCAACAATGTGCGCATCGAACGTCGGGTGGGCCAACATCCGATGGCTGACCTTAAGAGGCTCGCGCGGCATTGGCCTATCTATTCAGCTTTCCTGATATGGGTATTATGGAATTTCGCACCTGGTTCAACCACGCCGCTTCAGTATCACCTGCAGAACACGCTCCATGCCTCGGATGCCCAATGGGGTCAGTGGAACGCCATCTTTGCCGCCTCGTTCATTCCGACTTATATCGTATATGGAGTTCTCTGCCGAAAGTTTGCGCTGAAAACGCTCCTGTGGTGGGGAACCCTGATTGCAATCCCGCAGATGATTCCGTTGCTCTTTATACATTCGGTGATGGGCGCCCTGATCGCCGCGGTGCCAATCGGCCTGATGGGCGGCATTGCCACCGGCGCTTATCTGGACCTGATCATTCGGGCATGCCCTCGCGGGCTGGAGGGAACGACCCTCATGTTGGCGAGCAGTCTTTATTTCCTGGTCACGCGATTCGGTGATGTTCTCGGCACGAGGCTTTATGATCAGTTCGGCGATTTTGACGTTTGCGTAATCGCAATCACGATCGTCTATGCCCTGATGCTTCCGGCCCTGCTATTGGTCCCCAGCCAATTGATCGCCTCGGCGGACGGCCAATATCCTGCTTTTAGTCCGGACGACTAGAGCCCGCAGCCGCCCATCAAAAAGGACGTCCAAAATAAAGCGACAGAGCCTCGGTTCCGATTCATTCGGAACGGTGGCTCTATGTCCAGAAGCGCGCCTCGCGTGCGAGTGATTTAGAATTTCACCTTTGCGCTAACCGTGACGGCTTGGGCCAGCAGGCTGGATTGCGCGTAGGTCGGCGCGCCCGTACCGAGGAGCTGATTGGTTGGCCGCAATACATCGCTCATCCAGAAGACGTTGTAGCCCAGGCTAAGCGTAAGAAAATTCGGAAGCACGTCATAATTCAGTTTAAGCGCGCTGCTCGGAATGTAGGCGAACACCGTCCGCGAGTGGTTACCGGAATTCGCAGGCGACGCGAAAATCCCGCTGCCGCTTGTCGTTGTGCTCGTCGTGACGACGGGCGTCGCCGCCGATCCGGGAGGCTTGCCAGCGGCGACGGTAAGCGGAATCCCGGCGAGCATAAGCGTCGACGTCGGCGTGGTCGCACTGGTGACGGTCGACATTGTGCTTCCGCTTGCCGACAGGGATTCGAAGTTGGCGCCGAGGGCAACCTTCGCGTCACCCGAGATCGACCAGCGCTCATCCAGCCGGAAGTCACCACCGGCTCCGAATTGCGGACCGATGAAGTTGTTGCGCGTGCTGATAAGGTCGCTGGTCCCGGTGATGGAGCTGGTCGAATCCGTGAAGTTGGGATTTCCGGGAAGGCCGAGGGCCTTCTCGAACGTCGTAACCTCGGTATGAACGGCGGTCGATGTCGTGTTCAGGGAGAGACTTTCACTGAGGTTTGCGTACTTGACGCCAGCGGAGACGTCGATTTCGACGCCGCGTTCCCGGAACAAAGGCGTGGCCACTCGATAATTGAGGTCGGCTCCCCAAAGCATTTGGGAATAGCTTGCGCTGGCGGTTCCCGTGGACTGGTCCGTTGAGGTCTTGTTGAACAGGCCAACGAATACGTCGGGCGTCGTGTTCACCGATACGTTTGTTGAGGTGAGCGTCGATGGTCGGTTGACAACGAAGAGCTGACCGATCCCGTTCGCGTCGAAGAACGGAACGCCCACGCCATTGCCGCCCTGCCCGCTGGTAAAGCTGGTGCTCCCTTGTCCAATAAAGAATCCACCACCCTCGATGGCCTGAGTGTGTTCGGCATCGAGCCAGTGGCCGAAACGCAGCTCCTCGCCGCTGTGAATGCCCGTATTGAGCCC
>JAJYAH010000437.1 GCA_021779635.1 Pseudomonadota bacterium
GTCGAACAGCACCACATCGTCCCACTGCGAGCCCTGCGATTTGTGCACGGTCAGCACATAGCCGTAGTCGAATTCGTCATAGGGCTTGCGCTGCTCCCACGGGATGGTCTCGATGGCGCCGCCGAAACAGTCGCCGCGAACCGAGACCTTGATCACCTTGTGGCCGAAATCCTCGTCGGGTGACAGCCGCATGGTGATGATCTTCGATTTCGACTGCGCGCGCGACTTCACCCGCCACAGCCCGCCGTTGAACAGGCCTTTCTTGCGGTTGTTGCGCAGGCAGACCAGCTTGTCGCCGGCGACCGGCAACGGATCCTCGATGTTCTGCCTTTGCCGCACCCGCATGTTGTAGGAACGCCGCGTGTTGTTGCGCCCGACCAGCACCTGGTCGGCACTCATCACCCGCTCCGGATCGAGTTCGGTGCGCGATACCACCTCGCTTTCGCCGTAGCGGCCGATGTCGAGGTCGCGGCCCTCGCGCACATCCATCGACATCCGCACGATCGGATCGTCCTGCGCCTGGCGATGCACTTCGGTCAGCATCGCGTCGGGCTCGCAAGCGGTGAAAAAGCCGCCGCCCTGGATCGGCGGCAATTGCGCGGGGTCCCCGAGCACCAGCAGCGGACATTCGAACGACATCAGGTCGCGGCCGAGTTCGGCATCTACCATCGAGCATTCGTCGATCACGATCAGTTTGGCCTTCGATGCCGGCGCGTCGTCCCACAGCTCGAAGCTCGGCTGCTCGACGCCGGACTCGCGGGCACGATAGATCAGCGAATGAATCGTCGAGGCGTTGTCGCAGCCCTTGTTGCGCATCACCAACGCGGCCTTGCCGGTGAAGGCGGCGAATTTCACCTCGCCGTCGACCCCGTCGGCGATGTGCCGCGCCAGCGTGGTCTTGCCGGTTCCGGCATAACCGAACAGCCGGAAGACCGGCGGCGTGCCATTCCTGCCGGGCTTGGCCTTGAGCCAGTCGGCAACGGCTTTCAGCGCGGAATCCTGATGCGGCGTAAAAGTTGTCATGGGGTCTCGATGGAGGGCCGCGGAGGGCGAATGCGACCGCGACTCACAATCGCAAAACTAACCATTCGTGCGGCCAGCACAAGCGGCCTTCCGTACCGCGGAATTGCGGAACGCTGGACTCGGCCCCTGTTGCGAATACACTCTTTCCGAAATCAATAAGCCGATCGCGGGAGAGACGTCATGAAATTCGGCATCTTTTATGAGCTGCAATTGCCGCGGCCGTGGCAGGAAGGTTCCGAACTCAAGCTCTACCAGGATGCGCTGACGCAACTGGAGACCGCGGACCGCTGCGGCTATGACCATGCCTGGGTGGTGGAACATCATTTTCTGGAAGAATATTCGCACTCGCCGTCGCCGGAATCCTTCCTCGCCGCCGCCAGCCAGCGCACCAGGAACATCCGGCTCGGCCACGGCATTTTCCAGCTCACCACCAATCATCCCGCACGCGTCGCCGAGCGCGTCGCCGTGCTCGATCTGCTGAGCAACGGCCGCTGCGAATTCGGGATGGGCGAAAGCGCCTCGATCACCGAACTGACGCCGTTCGGCCGTGACATGGAAACCAAGAAGGAAGTGTTCGAGGAAGCCGTCCGCGCCATCTTTCCGATGTTCAGCGCAGGCGGCAGCGAGCATCACGGCAAGTATTTCGATATTCCCCTGCGCAATGTGGTGCCGAAACCGGTGCAGAAGCCGCATCCGCCGTTGTGGATGGCTTGCTCGCAGCTTCCGACCATCGAGCGCGCGGGCCAGCACGGTTTCGGCGCGCTCGGCTTCCAGTTTGTCAGCGCCGACGCGGCCCATGCCTGGGTGCATGCCTATTACAACGCCATTACGAAGCGGCTGAAGAAGCTCGCCGATTACCAGATCAACCCGAACATGGCGCTGGTGTCGTTTTTCATGTGCGCGAAGACCGACGAGGAGGCGAGGGCGCGCGCCGATGGCGCGACCTTCTTCCAGTTCGCACTGCGCTTTTACGGCGCCTCGCAGAACCGCCAGCGGCCGGCGCCCGGCACCGTCAACATGTGGGACGAGTACAACAAGTGGAAGCGCGAGAATCCGCAGGCGCAGGAGGCCGCATTGCGCGGCGGCCTGATCGGATCGCCCGAGACCATTCGAAAGAAGCTGCGTCGGTTCAGGACTTCGCACATCGACCAGGTGATCCTGCTCAACCAGGCTGGCAAGAACAGCCATGAACATATCTGCGAGTCGCTGGAACTGTTTGCCACGGAAGTGATGCCGGAATTCCGCAGCGATCCCGAGCACGACGCCTGGAAGGCCGGCGTGATGAACGGGGCGATCCAGCTCGAGGAGATCGATACCGAGGCATTCAGCGATCGCTACGGCAAACTGGCCGTCGACGTTGCCAGGCCGGCGGTTGCGGCGGCGGGGTAGCCGTTTCCGACCGCCGCGATCATGATCGCCACGGTCTTGTCAGATCGGCTTGATTTGCGCCAGCCAATCATGGGGTTTCTGGCGACGCGCGATAACCCTCGCGCTCAGGATCAGAACCGGAAGCGCAGTCCAACGGTCGGATCAAGGTTGTTGCGGACCAGATAGCCGTTCGACAAGCCGCCGTTCACGTTCGAGTACATGATGCCGAAATAAGCGTCCCACTTCGCGGCGAACCGCCAGTCGATGACGCCGGAGATCGCATCCAGGGTACCGCCGCATTGCGAATGTGCCGCCGAGCTGGCGATGCAGTTCGATGCCTTGGTCGCAACCAGATAATCGTTCTGGATGTAGTGATAGTAGCCGGTCGCGATGTCGAGGTTGTCGTTGACCGAATATTTGGCGCCTGTCCACATGATCTGCAGGTGCTTGTCGCTGCCGCTGCCGGGCAGGCCGCTATAGGCCGTGCCGCTGACGGCCGTCAGCGGATAACCGGCGCCGACCCACGTTCCATCCGCGGCCTGGAGGCTTGTGGGAACATCGCTCGGCGGCGCGAAGTCGATGTATTCGTAGCCGGCATATAGCTTCAGCTGGCCGACCGCGTATTTCGCCAGGCCGACCCATGCGGTGTTGTTGGAGATCGTCGCCGTCACGGTTTGGCCCGGGAAGGTGATCGGCACGCCGGCGAGGTTGGTCGCTCCGCCGCCAAGCGCGAAGCTCGCGGCATCCTTTTCATAGCTGTAGATGCCGTCGAGCGAGAGAGTGCCGGGCCCGAGGTTCTGGATGCCGCCACCGAGCTGCTGCTGCACTTCGCCGTGGGCGCTGTAATCGAGCGCATAACCGTTGAACTGGTAGAGCACGGCGCCGCGGAAGTCGCCATATTGATAGCGGTACTTTACCGCGGTGGTGTCGCGCGCGGTTTCCGTGATGCCAGCGCCCGTGCCCACCGACTGGAAGCCGATCTGCGAGAAAGCGTAAGATAGCGCCAAGGGATCATAGGCCGCGAAGGCGTCTAGAGTCAGCGAGTTCTGGCGGAAGACGGTCAGCGTGCCGTAGGTCGGGGAACTCACACCGAGGAAGCCGACCGAATTGTAGAATTGCCCGCCGCGGCTGGAATCGGCATTGGCGGACTGCTGGTTGAGCGGAACACCCTTGTTTTCGAACAGGGACTGCGTGCCGTTCGACAGTTGCATCGAGTAGGGATCAAATCCGGCTTCCAGCTGGAAGATGAACTTCCAGTCGCCGCCGATACTCTCCGCCCCCTTGATGCCGATACTCGACGCGCCAACGCCATTGGGCGCGAGCGTCCACATCGCCTGCCGGTTCATCTTCTGAATGCTGTAGGAAGCGCCCTGGGGGTAATAGCCATTGAACGGTGCGCCGTGAGTCTGGTAGCCGTAACCAGTGTCGACGGTGCCATACACCGAAATGCCGTACCAGCTGAGCTGGCAGTCGGTGAGAAAAAATTGAGAAACGCCGACACAGGTCGCAGGCATCGATGGCGCCACGAGCGGTGGCGCCTTGGTCGCCATGTCGACATCGGCAGCCAGCGCTCCGTTCGGCCCCGACACAATTCCCGCGGCGAAGATCGCCGCAGCCATACCGCTTTTCCGCACCACAAATTCTCCCCCGAGAAAACAAAGCCCCGCAACTGCCATCGACAAAGAGCATTCGCGTGCCTGCCGTCGACCGCATGCTTCTGTGCCGATCTGGCCAGCGCGCCAACTGCACGGCGGGGCAAAGTATGAGGGACAAAAATTCCGTCACAAGATCGTGCGGAGGCGAACTACTCACATAAATGTCTAAGGTTTATCGATTTTATAGAATATATATACTTTATGCATGTCTTCGGATTGCGCGAGATTAAAACGTCCGAATATCTTCAGTGGCGACAGATCATGATCGTCGCAGGCCGAACCGTGTCGATGATGACGCGGCCGCTTCGCGTTCGCCGCACGAAGAACCGCTTCGCGGACGGCTCGGCGTGCCGTTCTGTCGTTAGATTGACTGAATCATCACGATGACGGCTTCGCCAAGAATGCCGGATCAGAACCGCGACGGTCGAGGATTCGCAAAATCAATTCAAATAAATCAATTCACCCCGGTGCGATCATGCTCAGCACCGGCGAGAATATTACTGCCTGAACCAGCAGATCAGCCGTTATAGCCATGCTGCATATGGTCGCGGGTGAGGCCCGGATTTACCGTGCCGCCCGTCGTGCCGCCCTGGGTAATGGGATGCGTGGCGCGCGCAGCCGCCTGGCTGGCAAAATATCCGTTGGGTCCGATGTTCTGGGACATGGTGCGGGTGCGATGTTGTTTCACGCCCGGATTGGCAAGGCCCTGTTGCGCGCTGGCGACCGACAACAATGATGCCTGAAACGCAGCCGCTGCCATGATCGCAAGTGCTAAAATTCGAATTGGATGAGTCATGGGACACTCCTTCTTTGCGAAGTGGTGTGATCGCAAATCAGTTTCCAGGAGGAAGGTGTTGCTCCAAAGCCGCGTTCGATCAACTAAATTCCTCCTTAGAAAGGGTGATTTGAAGACCGAAGTTTTGTTTATGTGGAACAAGAACGGGCCGCTATCGCGGGGTGCCATTCGAAGCGGGCAAGTCGTTTTGGGGCAACTTTTGTTGGCTCAGCCAACCACCGCTGATGGTCGATATCGGTTTCGCACATCTCGAACGAACGTCTGCTGCTCGTTGTTCGAAGTGGTCGGCGCGGCACCAGTTACGAATGACGCTTTTCCCTGAAAGGGCAAAAACTGTCGCATCGCGGAATGAGATGATTGTGGAGATAATCTCTCTGTTCGCTTTTACATTCAAAATTCCATTTCATTGACGATCGCGGCGCCGCAGCGCATCATTCGTATCTGATTTCAACGGAGCGAGAACCGGAAGCTCGCCGGGATTGAACCCATTCACTGATCGTCACGTGGAATATGCCGGGCCGCCGCGTCGCAGCGTGCGCGGATGGCGGCTCCGTGCCGATCGAAGGCAGGAGATAATGGTGTGAGAAGGATGTCGAGAGATATCAAGCAGGACGACGCGTCACTGGATCGCCGCACCTTGTTGCCTGCGGCAGCCGCAGCGGCGGTCGCCGCACCTATGGGCGTGTTCGGCGCGCAGGTATTTCCGTTCCGCTCGGCGGCGCCCGGTATCGATTTCTCGGAATTTCCAATCTGCAAGACCTCGTCCGATGCGCCGCCGCTGACCGGCGCTCCGCGGAAGCTCAAATTGTCATGGAACGCCGGCGCGGTCTGTCTGGCGCCGCTCCCGGTGGCGATCGACCACGGCTTCTTCCAGAAGCAGAACCTCGACGTCGAATTGGTCAATTACAGCGGCTCGACCGACCAGTTGCTGGAAGCGATTGCGACCGGCAAAACCGACGCCGGCCTCGGCATGGCGCTGCGCTGGCTGAAGCCGCTGGAGCAGGGATTTGACGTCAAGATCTCCGCGGGGACGCATGGCGGCTGCATGCGCGTTCTGTCGCGCGCGAATTCGGGTGTAGAGAAGCTGGCCGACCTCAAGGGCAAGATCGTGGCGGTCGGCGATCTTGCCGGTCCCGACAAGAATTTCTTTTCGATCTAGCTCGCCAAGCAGGGCATTGATCCCAACAAGGACGTCGATTGGCGCGCCTATCCCGGCAATCTGCTGCAGCTCGCTGTCGAAAAAACGAAGTGCAGGCGTTTCTTGCCTCCGACCCGATCGCCTATCTCTGGCTGAAAGACAGCGCCTACCGGGAAGTCGCTTCCAATCTGGACGGCGACTACAAGGACAAGACCTGCTGCATCGTCGGATTGCGCGGCAG
>JAJYAH010000438.1 GCA_021779635.1 Pseudomonadota bacterium
TCTATTTCGCGGTCCTGGAAGGTGCCTGTCGCGTGGTCCGCCCGGACCAGCCGCCGACCCTGGTGCGCGCCGGCGATTTCCTGCTGTCACCCTCAACCAACGATCAGGTCATCGAGAGCATCGAAGCGCCGCCTCATGGGATCGCGATGCTGCCGGTCGAGCTTGGCGAAGGGCGCTTCCGCGTCGGCCGCTCGGGCGAGGCGATCAATCTCAGGATGCAGGTCGGTTTGTGCAGTTTCGCGTCACCGGACGCGGCATTGCTCGTCTCCCTGTTGCCGTCGCTGGTGGTGGCGCGCGGCGAACCGCGGCTTGCGACACTGATGCAGCTGGTCGGCGACGAGACCCGAAATGCGAGGCCGGGACGGGAACTGATATTGGAGCGTCTGCTTGAAGTGCTGCTGATCGAAGCGTTGCGTCGTGGGGCCGACACCGCCTCACTGCCCAGTGTCGCGCGCGGGCTGTCTGACGACCGCCTGGTTGCGGCTTTGCGTGCCATGCATGCGAAGCCGGCGTATGGCTGGACGGTCGCTGATCTTGCGGCTGAAGCCGCGATGTCGCGCTCGGCCTTCTTCGCCCGCTTCAACTGGATCGTCGGAATGCCGCCGATGGAATACCTGCTCACCTGGCGCATGGCGCTCGCCAAGCGCCTGTTGCGAACCCGCGAACTCGCGATCGAGCACGTCGCCGCTCAGGTGGGCTATGGTTCGGCAAGCACATTCAGCACCGCCTTCACGCGGCATGTCGGAATGCCACCGGCGCGCTTTGCGCGGAAGACCGTCGCCGGATGACATGAATGGGAGCTGGGACTGCTGCCCTTTACGCTCCCGGAGCAAAGGCATTCTGGCAGACACTCAGCGTTCCGGCTTCACCTGTCCCGTCACCCAGCGCGCCTTATCGGACGCGAGGAAGGCGATGACGTCGGCCACGTCGGCGGGTTGACCGACACGCGAGAATACGGACATCGCTTCCGCCCCGGCACGCACCTCCGAGTTCACCAGCCACGCAGCGTTCATGTCAGTCTCCGTGACTCCTGGCATGACCGTGTTCACCGTGATGCCACGGGGGCCGAACTCTGGAGCAAGCGCCAATGTCAAAGCTTCAAGCGCATCTTTTGATGCAGCGTAAGCGGGATGGGTCGGTGCGGCGACGCGGGTAAACCCCGTCGAAATGTTGATGATACGTCCATTGTCGCGAATATGATCAGCAATGGCTTGAATAAGAAAGAAGGGTGCTTTTAGATTTATCGCCAGTATTTCATCAAACACGGCCTCGCTGGTATGCGCGAGGGAAACTGCCGGGGCAACGCCAGCGTTGTTGACGAGTATGTCGAGCCACGGCTCCCCCGTGGTTACGATCGCAGCCGTCTTGAATTGGTGCCAGATACTGTCTGTGGCTTCCTTGCCTTCCTGCAAGTCTGCCACGATCGCCACGGCTTTTGCTCCGAGCGCCTCAATCTCGCGCACGGTCGAGTGGGCTGCATCCGCATTGCTCGCGTAATGCACACCGATAAAGCTCGCACCCTCCTTCGCCAGCACCAGCGCCGCGGCGCGGCCAATCCCCCGTGAACTGCCCGTTATCAGAGCGATTTTGTTCGACAATGCTTTGGAAATCTCAGGCTCCGTGGCAGCCCTATAGGCTCAATCCCGGATGTCAAAGCGGGCCACCTTGCCGTTTCGAAAACGGAAAACGTGTTCGACCATCTTGTCTTTAAGACCGTGCGTCTGCCCTTGGAGCGGCTTGCCTTCGCGGTCGCGGACGGTCTGCCGGACTTCCGCGACGATCGTGCCATCCTCCGTTCGATGAAAGCCGACAGGTTCGACGTGCGGACTGACCATGGACCACTGGCGGGTCCAGTAGGCGCGGATCGCCTCGCGGCCATGGACGTAGCCACCATCCATACCGTTGGCCCAGACGACATCATCGGCGAGCGCGGTCAGCACCCCGTCTATGTCCCGGGCGTTAAAGCGATCGTACATGCGTTCGAGCATTTTGACGTCATCGTCCATTGGGTTTCCCTTGTATAGTGCGGGTGTTGGCCATCCATTGGCAGCGCGTTCCGTTTCGCGCTTGGCAGCATCGTGGTTCCATTGCCTGTAGAACTCGTCGTACTTGCCGTCTCGTTCACGCCATCTGCGAGGCCCGCGCCAGTGCCTGCGTGTCGAGGTACTCCCGGATGCTCGTCAGTCTGCCGTTCCGGACCGTGATGGCGAAGATGAAGTGGTCCTCGAACGTCCTGTTCGTGGCCTTGACCTTGCCCCTGGCGAAACCGACGACAAAGACCCGGTCTCCCTGCGCTACGTATTCACGGGGCTCCGTGCACGTTTCCAACGTCCTGGATGCTGTCTCAAGCAAATCCGCCAATCCCACGTGCCCGCGGCGCGTGCCGGCCAGCGGCCAGTCCTTGCCCGGGATGATCCATTCGATGTCTTCGGCGACCAGCGCCAGCAGGCCCTTCCTGTCGCTGCGGCCGATGGCCGCGAAGAAGTCTTTCGCGGTCTGGATGTTTTTCTCGGTACTCATGGGAATTTCTCCATTTCCGTTGGATCGGATCGTGCGCGATCAGATCACGTGCGTCGCGTTCCTGCCGGTAGGGACGTCGTGTTCATCCGTCGAACTTCACCAGGTCCTTAAAGATCAGCTGACCCCAACTGTTTCCGCGCGCCTGGACGAGCAGCCCACCTTCCGAAAGCCCGCCAAGTTTGATCGGCGCGAAACCGAGATTTTCTGCAAGCGCACCAATCTCTGCTGCGGCGCCGTCATCGTCGCTCGCCAGGAACACTACTCTCCTGCCGCCATGTACGGCCGGGTCTCGATCAAGTGCCGCGGCGGCCAAATGGTTGAAGCCCTTGACCAGTCGTCCGCCAGTGAAGGCCTGCGCGACGACCTTGGAGGAAGGCTGTCCTCCCAGTTCCTCAGTAGGCACGCCGTAGGCATTGGTCACATCGACAATGATCTTCCCCTGCCAGGTGGCGAGCGCCTTCGCGACATCCGCATGCGACTCGAAACCGACAGCCAGAAAGACGATGTCCGCCTTGACCGCGTCCGCCAATTTTGTCGGAACGACCTCGGGACCGATCGCGGCCGCATCGGACGCAAAGCTTCTCGGGTCGCGCGTGGTTGCAACGGACACTTCGATGCCGTTGCGGGCAAACGCCTTGGCAAGAGCGTGGCCGATCTTGCCGAAGCCGATGATTGCGTAGTTCATGATATTCTCCTTCGGTTTTCGGCACGGTCAGAGCTTGTAGCCGCCGCTCGCCTCGATCGTCTGGCCGGTCACCCAATGGCCTTCATCCGAAGCCAGGAACGCCACGACGGCGGCGATTTCCTCAGGCTCGCCGAAGCGGCCCAACGCGATTTGGGCCTCGACCGCCTTTACGAGTTCAGGATTCTCTCGGATGGCGGCGTTCGCGTCCGTTCGCGTGTAGCCCGGCGCGACGGCGTTCGCGGTAATCCCGCGCGGCCCCAGCTCCAGCGCGAGCGCATGGGTCAGGTTGTTGATGGCCGCTTTGGCCATCGAGTAGACGGGGGCGGCCGTCACGGGCTTCGTGGCCGCAGCGGAAGAGATGTTGATGATGCGTCCACCATCGGCAAGACGATCCATAGCGGCCTGAACGATGAAGAAAGGCGCGCGGGCGTAGACCGCGATCGGGGCGTCCCAACTCTCCGGCGTCGCGTCTTTGAAGCCAATAAAGCCGAAATTGCCAGCGTTGTTGACCAGAATGTCGAGGGCGCTGCTTCCGTTCCGCCTGGTCAACTCGTCATCGAGTCTTTCGAACAAGGTCGGGATGGTTGCAGGGTCGGCGAGGTCCGCGTGGATCGCGAACGCAGTGCCTCCGGCTTTCTCGATGGCCGTGACTGCCTCGTCTGCGCCTGACTTGCTGCGTTGTAGGTCAGCGCGACCGTCGCGCCGTCCTTCGCAAGACGTTCGGCGATGGCGCGGCCAATGCCCCGAGATGCGCCGGTAAAGAGAGCCGTTTTTTCTTTAAGAGACTGTGCCATGTTATTCTCCTTGATAGATGTGTGCATAGCCGGATCGCTGGTGTGACCCGCCAGGTGCTGCGCGTCAGATTTGCGCCAGGCCGCCGTCCACGGCGACTTCGCTCGCGGTCATGAAGCTGCTGTCCTGCGACGCGAGAAAGGCGGCTACCGCTCCGATCTCTGCCGGATCGGCCATGCGCTGGAGCGGTGTCATCGAGGCGAAGACCTTCTGGCCTTCCTCGCCTAGCGCTTCTTTGGCGAGTTCGGTCGCCGTCGCCCAGGGCGACAGCACGTTGACCCGGATGCCGGTGCCCTTCAGGTCCTCCGCCCAGGTCCGCGCGAGGTTGCGCACCGCCGCCTTGCTCGCGCTGTAAACGCTCATTGCCGGAGCACCGGTGGTGCCTGCGCTCGATCCGGTCAGGATGATCGAACCGCCCTTTCCCATCAGCGGCAGCGCCTTCTGGACCGTGAAGATCGTACCCTTCACATTGGTGTCGAAGGTGTCGCGCCCCCATTTGAAGCGGGATGCCTATGGCCGCCCAAGGAACCCATACCCCTCGAGGAGCGCCTGGGCTGCCGCCGCGTCTCCAAAGAAGAACCGCCCCGCGAGGGTCGCGTCGGATGCCGGAGGACGCTTGGTGTCGATCTCCTCTCCGAGCCATTTGCGTGCCTGCCAAGACCCGAGTTCGGCCATGCCTTCGACCAGGGCAGGATAGTGCTGAAGAGTCCACGTTTTCCAGGCGCCATGAGGTTCCAACACGCACAGGGCATTGTGCCCGAGGCAGTCGTAGGCGACACTGCAGGCGGCGGTTAGGTGACACTCATCACCGTACCGCGCGCGCGCCAGTTCATGATAGTTCGGCACCCGTCGCAGCATGGCGATCTCGCGCGCCCAAAACTCCCGCAGCTCTTGCTGAGCGGCGGCCTTCTGGAATGCCCTCCTACCGTCGGTGTGGCGACGGACGAATTCCATCGTGGCCGTAATTTCGATGGAATCGAGCGCAAGCAGCAAATGCCGTTCCGGTGATGAGACCGCCTGAGCGAAGGTCAGCTCGTCACCGTGGGCACGTTCAACAAAATGCAACAACTCGCCGAGGCTCCGCGAACGATTGTCGAGGATCATGGCGAGTTTCGCCACCCGGCGCGCTGCGGCTGAATAGAGAATTATGACCTGTCGCGCAGCGTCTGCTGCGAAATTCGTGAGAAGCATAGGTATGAGCTGGGTCAACGCGGCGTACGGCGTTCGACCCGCCGTCGCAAGATAGACGGGAATCGGTTCGTGCTCGAGGCCTGCTTGCTCCAAACCGATTAGATAGCTCAGCGCATTAGCCCAGAACGCTGCATTTGCAGGACGAGGGCTATCGGGAAGGATCCTGTTAGTCACAAGCACGGGGAGTTCGTTCGCGCACGTCACGAGCCGCGCGGTCATCGCTTCCGCGATCACCTTCGAGTGGATGACGAAGAAATCGGCATCAACGAGTTGGGCGGGATCACTCCTTCCGACGGCGCCAATATGCGCGCACAGCCCTACTTCGTGGTCGATACGCTCACGGCTGTTCTGCAGAATTCTTGCCCGCTTTTCGATGAGCCGACGATCGATCGCGGCACGAAATTCCTCAAGCCGCGAGAGGTGGTTCTCATTATCGAACGTCTTGTCGATCAGGCGCAGAACGCGACGGCGCTCGAAGAAGAACGCCTGCCACGGCAAGAGCAAGGCTCTCAGTTTGTCAAAATCCCGATCGAAGTCGGCCCTCGCAATGTGAAGCAGCGGCTCCCTGAGTGATTCTTCCCGATCGAAGACCTCAATCTTGTTGCCGTCGCACAGGACTAGCAACGCGGCATTGACATCGGGGTGAGCGGCATATCGCAGCGCCTGATAGAGAGCATCCCGATCGAAATTTTCAGCACGGCCGGGACGCTTCGCCTCGATCAGCCAGAAGTTCTCCGCGAACAGCGTCATATTGTAGTCGAGCGCTTTGTGGCCGCCAAGGACTTCAACGGTTTTCTCGCGATCAAGCGAAAAATAGCTCTCCTTGTCGTAACCGAGAATTCGGATGAGTGGGTCGATGATCTCCGCCCGCACATCGGCCTCGGACCATTCCTCGATATTGAGCCGCATGATGCGAGCAAGGACCTCGGGTGCGTCCGCGGGCCTTGCGGGGAGCGCCTTGGTGTTGAGGAGGAATTCGCGGGTCGCTTCGATCGATTGCATCATCACACGATAGCACAACTA
>JAJYAH010000439.1 GCA_021779635.1 Pseudomonadota bacterium
TTCCGGATGTCATCTTCGTCGAGCCGACCTACACGAATGCGCCGCACCTGACCGTGCCGACGGACGACCACGCGCCCTCCTCTGTCGCCGGAGGCCAGAATTTCCTGCGCAGCGTCTATCTGTCGCTGGTGGGAAATCCGGCGCGGTGGGCAAGAACCGTGATGATACTGACCTATGACGAACATGGGGGGTTCTTCGATCATGTATCGCCGAGGCCCATCACGACAGAAGCGCCGCCCGGCGCAAGCTATCCGGCGTTCGATTGCAGCGGAGTACGGGTGCCCGGCCTCGTCATCTCGCCCCTAGTGCAAGAAGGCGCGATCTACTCGAAGCCTCTCGACCATACTTCCATTCTTTCGTTTCTCGCAAGGAAGTTCGGACGCGGAGAAGGCTATTCCGAGGAGGTCGCAGCACGCGGGCAAGTGTTTACCGGACGTATCGAGGAGATATTGTCGCTGGGAACGGCCCGGTCGGAAATCCTGCATCCTCCTGGCGCTCTCACGGGCGTGGACCTTAATACGATCGCGTTCCAGAAAGCCGCCGCAATCATGGCCGACCTCGATCCCGATAAGATGACAAACAAGTTCCCGGAACTCAGGAACTTTATCAAGAAGTTCTGAAAAGGGTAGTTCTCCTTTATGGATGTCGGCACCATGAATCCACTGAAGGAGCAGTATAGTGCGAGTTCAACCTGTCAAGCGATTTACTTTGACGCGCCAGTCGGGTTCGGTGCGCAGCGATGAGTGGCTGTAATAGCCGCTATCGGGGCTTCGAGACTTTCAGGGAGTCGGACTGAGCGGCGGTGCGTTCAGGATAACCCAGAAGGAGTTCCAAGTCTCGCGATCCTCCGCACTGACCGGAAGCCTATAAGCCGCAGCCTCTTCCACAGGCCGGAGTTCTTGTGGGGACGCTTACGGCCGACGGTGGAGCTTGCACTCGGGCATGCCTCCCTCAATGCCCAGGAAGTTCAGATGTATGTGGTAATCGTGTTCCATCCCGCTAATCCACGGGTACTTACTTACCTTGTAGCCAGATTGTTCAACATCGGCACTTTAGTCGCTGATGGCCGGTGAGTGGGGGCCTAGAAACCGCTCGCCGTTGAAGTGGATCAGGTGTGAAGGAGCGTCAGCTACCCACACCTCCGTTTCCCATGCAATGTCGCCGAGATAGCGACTCATGATGGCGCGGTTCGGAAACGCTGTCACATAGACCAATCCCGCCGTTGCCTTGGCGAACAGCCGTGCAAGCTCCGCATGGCGTTTGGCGTCCACGGGGCCGTGGCTGGTCACGGATTCAATCAGCAACAGCCAGTCGCGCTCCGGATAGTACAGAACCACGTCCGGCATCTTGCCGTGGGCATCGACGCTCACGCCGAGCTTTGAGAGCGATACGGCGTCGAAATAACCCCACTTCTCGCCCGTGTCACCCGCATAAATCAGCACACCTCCGGGGACGAAGCGCGCACCGAAGTCTTCAATAATCGCCTTGATCAGTTCGCTGTGCTCGCCGGGGCTGAGGGTGATTTCTTTACCAAGCGTGATCTGCACGGGAATGAGGTTTTGCTTGCGCTCGTGCGCGT
Source organism: Pseudomonadota bacterium (assembly GCA_021779635.1). The sequence goes on from JAJYAH010000439.1 coordinate 1,580, forward strand.
ACCTTGCTGCGAGTGTTTGATGCTTCGCAAGGTATGTGGTCAGCTCAGCGCTCCATGCCTTTGTATCGAAGCTTCGGAGCAATGCCAAGGCGGCTGGCGCGATCTGATACACGGCGGCGGGGCTGTTGACGGGCCGGTCGGGTTTGTCGGGATTGTAAAGAGCGATACCCGCGTCAACAAACTGGTGCATGGTCTGGCGGCGCACGGTCTCGCGGGTGTTCGGGGCATAGGTTTTTTGGTAGTGGTCCCGAATCCAATCCATGATCGGTGTGATGCCCATGAGTGGGTTTTTCGCTTTGGCCCATTTGCGGTCGGGCTGGAGATCGAGCAGCGCTAAAAGGCAAAGGGCCGAACGTTCGTTCTGCTGCGCACGCGGCAGGCCGAAAGAGATTAGAATCTTGCGGGCGTTATCGATGTGCTGGTGGGTCATTCGGCGAGCTTTTTCAGTTGGTCGTCGAGCATCGCCTGCGTTAGCGCACTTTGTGCGCGCGCCCACTTTCCGAGGGTGATAAGCGCCTGTCGGCTCGGGTACTTCATCATCCGAAGGTCAGTCGCATTCACCTGTGTGTGTCCGTTGAATCGGCGAAAATGCTCATCGACCGCCGTCGTGTTGAGAAACGCGGCCAGTCCGTGCGCGAGATTTTCCGGCAAGCCGCGCTTGTCCTCATGAAAGACGTTAAGGTGATTTTCAAAGCCCAGCATGGGCGCTTCGGGGAACGTAGCCGGTGTAACAACGCTGGCGACGACGCGGCGGCGCTCTTCTTTCGCGGAAAAACGCCGCGCTACGGCATAAAAGCCGTTCGGGTAGAGCCATTTTTTCGTATCGGTGTTGATCTCGATCGCGTTGCCACGCTTCATGCCGTCCTTGGGCCATTGCGTGGCGTGGCCGACGAAATGGCCCGGATAGAGTAGTGGAACGGTTCCCTTGCTCGGCTTTTGCTGGATGTGCTTCTCCAACCTGAAATCCACAACCGGGCCGGTCGATACGCCGATGCCGATTTCACCCAAGGAAAAGCGGATGCCTGGCGCTCGCTCGATCGCGTTGCGCCCAAGCGAAGTAGGCACATGAATGAAATATTCCGGATCGTCGGGAAACACGATCCGGTCAAACGGCTGCTCATGCGTCAAGAGGTCGGCGAAACCGGCATCCGTCGAATGGGAAACAGTCACATCGCCCTGCCTGCCATCGCGCTCAAGCCGGATGATTACGTTCTCCTGCAACACGGCGTCATCCTTGAAAGCCTTCGTTCTGGACGCGAACAGGTGTATATGCTGGAGCGCGGCACGGTTCAACAGAAATTGGCGGAAGGGCCGATAATAAGGCCCGTTGCAAAAACTGCGTGGGATGATCGCCACGAGCTGGCCGCCCGGCTGCATCAACGCGAGCGATAAAGCGACAAATGCCGAGTAGAGATTGCCTGTTTCGATTCCCGCGCGGCGGAGAATGAGGCGGTGTTGCGATGTACTGTTAATCTTTTTGTAAGGCGGATTCAGGATCGCGTGCGAAAAGGGTCTCGATCCTTGGAACCTTTTGCAAGCTGCTTTCCAAATGAAATCACCGGATGAAACCTTGTAGGTGACAGGCAATCTCCCGGCGTAGGTCGCCAGTGTGGTTTCGAGGTGTGCGCGCAAGGTGTTGTCGATCTCGTAAGCCTCGATCTCCACGCTCTGAAAATTCAGTTCTTTCGCAGAGGTCAAGCGATCGAGGAAGGCGCACGAAAGAGCGCCAACTCCGGCTCCGGCGTCGAGCAGACAGCAGGTCTGCAGGGTCGTGGGCGGAAACAGCGAAGCCATAAACCGGGCCACGGGTGCGGGCGTCATGAACTGGCCTAGGGCAGATTTCTGCTTCAGGGCGAGGAGCGGGGCAACCTTCCGCCGTAGCGCGTCCGCGTGGTCAAGTAGCTGAGTGGTCAACTGTCCATGATCCCCTTGATTCGTCTTCATTCACAATAACGGGTTCCGGGGAGCAGGGAAGGGGCCGCGCGGCCTCCATCTGTGTGAGTTTCCGTCGCTTGATGGCTTCGTCATGGCCAGGATGAGTCCGCTCTTTGCGGTTAGGTCCGCCGCTTCGGCAGGCGTAAAGCCAATATCAGTGAACAGGTAGCTGCTTTGAGTGCCCTCGGCTTGCAGGTGAGCTTTGGTCATGCGACAGCCTCGAGCCCATTTCTGGCGACCAGAGCGAGGAGCTTCAGAGAAGTTCCTTGCGGGTGTTTCTCGCCCCGCTCCCACTGGCTGATCAGGCCGGTGGTCACATTCAGATAACGGGCAAAGACGGCCTGGCTCGCTCCCTCCTTGAGTCGCAGATCGCGGATTTGCTTGGGCTTCAGACGAGGTATGGGGGTGAGACACATCGCGTCGAATTTGCGCATCGTCAGCTTGTTCATCACGCCGGCGGCGTGGAGGCCCTCGGCCGTTTCGTGAATCGAGGTCATCAAAGGGCTACTATATTGCTTTGTCTTTTTCATGGCGCATTACTCAATTGTTGTTCTGTCATGTAGCTTCCTTTGCGCGGTTTGCCCGACTTCGGGTCGCGGGCTTCCTTTCCACGCGCTGCCGCGTCTGTACGAAAGCGCGGAGGACCGCGTTAATGCGCGTCTGGTAGCCTCTGCCGCGCGCCTTGAACCAGTCGAGGATATCGCCATCAAGACGAATGTGAATATCCTGCTTGGCCGGTGGCAACCCAACCATGACCATGCTCTCCCAGCCTGGGGCCAAGGGACCTTCGTCCTTGTCGGCGAGCCGTTCAACCTCCGCCCGGGACATGGCATCGACGCGCTTCCAGTCTGTCTTGCTGTCGCCACGCGCAATTTTCCGTCTGATCTTGTCAGCCGAAAATCGTGCGATATTTTCGTTCTTCCGCATCTCTTGCCCTCCTGAAGGATATAAGCCGGATGGCCTCCACGCGCTCGGTCCATACGACAGCGAAAAATCTATTCGCTAATAGCCCGACGGTGACAAAGCGTTCCTCGCCGTGACGGGGAGACGGGTATGTGAATACCGGGCGACCGTCGAATAGCGGTGTTGCGTCGATCAGATCCAGGCCGTGCTCCGCCAGATTGATCGCGCGCTTCTTCTCGTCCCATTCAAAGTCCATCGATATTTGTATCCACAATTATGTACATAGTCAAGGAAGTTAAACAAACAAGGGGTTGAGAGAATTTTCTTCCGAGGCGCGAAGAGGTCGGGTGTCTATGAATCGCGTTCAAGTGGCGGATTTTTCAATATGATTCAGACCGAGCGGGTCACGGGCGCGGGGCCGAGGAGTTCCGTTGCGCAGGCAGCGTGATGGGTCCGCTGCGAGAGTGCGCGGCTACAGGCTCGTTGTTGGCCGCAGCCGGTTCAGCAGCTTGGGCGTCGCTCTTGTCGAGGTCGAGGGCCGCGTTGAGTTGGTCCTGGCGCACGAGCAATTCCTTGAGGCGAACTTCATGCTCGAACGGGCAGTTGGCCTGGGCCTGGTAGTCGGTCAGCGTCTTTTCCAGCCGCTCAACGTGATGGCTTTCATCTTCGGCAGCCTTATCGAGGGCGCGCAGTGTGTGTTCGATGCTCTGCATAGTGCCGACAGGATTGTCGGCGTTGAGGTGCGCGGCGTAGGTGCCCGCGCACCGGATGAACAGGTCCGGCACGGGCACCCCCGGTTTGTCCCGGCTCAGGATGTCGAATCCCCTGAAACTCGCCCGCAGCCGCGGCGCATAATCGTCGCGGCGGGACAACACGGCGCGGACGAGCGCTTTGGCGGCTTCCTCGCGCGCTCCCTTCCCGCCGAATGTCTGCTTGCCGACCGTCATGGTGAATTCCCCGCCGTCATGGGCGTCGCGCGTGGCGATGTCCGCATGCAGATGCGCGATGGTCTCTCGTGCGTCGTCGATCTTTTCCGGCAGATTGCGCAGCTGCCAGCGGATGCTGTGCTGCTGGTTGAGGTGAACGGCGCGAAGCTGGTCGAGCTTGCGGATCTCGGTGTCGATTTTGACCTTTTCCATCACGGCGGGATTGCCGGAGGCAATGGCCTTGATTTCGGCGTAGGTGAGCGCGCCGCCGTCGAGGTCCTCGGCGGTGCGGACGGAGGTCTGACCGCTCATGACCTGCTGGATAAAACGGGCCTTGGTTTCGAGGGTCTGCCACATATAGGCGTCAAACGAGCCTTCGGTGACGTAGCGGTAAATCTCCACCTGCGGATTGAGATTGCCCTGCCGGAGAATTCTCCCCTCGCGCTACTCGATGTCGCGCGGACGCCAGGGGGCGTCGAGATGATGCAGGGCGCGCAGGCGGCGCTGGACGTTGGTGCCCGCGCCCATCTTTTCGGTCGAGCCGATGAGGATGCGCACGCGGCCGGCGTTCACGGCGTTGAACAGGTTCATCTTGGCCAGGTCCGAATCGGCGTCGTGGATGAAGGCGATTTCATCCTTCGGAATTCCGCCGGCGATGAGCCGGTCGCGGACTTCCTCATAGACGTTAAAGCGGCCTGGGTGCGGCGTCGAAAGGTCGCAGAAAACGAGCTGCGTCGAGCGCTCGTTGCGGGTCGCGTCCCACGTCGTGCGGATTCGCTCGATGGCGCGGCTCAGCTTGGTGTCGCCATGCGGGTCGGCGAAGGCATCGACGAGACGCATGTCGAGCGCGGCCTTCCTGCCGT
>JAJYAH010000440.1 GCA_021779635.1 Pseudomonadota bacterium
TTCGAGACCATCCTTTTCTATGCGGCGCTCTGGAGCCAGGGAAATGGTAGCGCGATTCTCGCTGGCGCTCTGAGCGCCTGCGCTGTGCTGGCGATCATCGCGTGGGCGATGCTGCGCTACAGCCGCCGGCTGCCGATTGGCAAGTTCTTTACCTACAGTTCGTGGCTCATGGCCGTCCTGACGGTCGTGCTCGCGGGCAAGGGCATCTCGGCGCTGCAGGAGGCCGGCATCGTCAACATCGCGCCGTTACACTCCGTGCCGCGCATCTCGCTGGTCGGTTTGTTTCCGACTGTGCAAACAGTTGCGGCCCAGCTGCTCATGATTGCCGCTCTGGCTATAGGATTCGCATTCAATCGTCGAAAGGTGACCTAGAAGAATGAATGGAACGGCGCGCTGACGGCGGAGCGACCAAAGCGCTCCAAGAGGTGCTGCCCAGCCAAGGAAGAATTACTTTTCCCAATGGCTTCGCGGGACGACCGCAACAAAACTGATCTCATGCGACGTTTCTTGTGGTCGGACGTCGCACGCGGATTGCTGTGCGACTTATCCCTTTCCCTTGTTTCTGCATCCTCACCCCCGTGCAACACAGTGCGCAGATCAATTGATACACGTCGAATCCATGCGGAGGAACAGGCGCCCGCAAAAGCCATACGGCGTCATCTAAAGAAATCGTCGTCCGGAGCGCGGCTGAACGACACAAGGCTTTGTGCGATCTGTGGCGGAACCGCGTGCAATGATCGCAGGGGCCGTTTGACGATCCCTGAGCAACGCGGCTTTGATGCACTTGGCTACATGAACAAACGCACGGGATATGAGTGCGGTTGAAGTTTGGGCATCCGCTTGACGATCGTCGCAAGCGTTCCGGCAAAACTAAGTGTCACAGGCAGGCGGTCGTAAGGGCCGTCATTGTTCCAGTCCATTTTAGTCAACGCGAGTGTCTCGCGGCAGAGATCGTTAATGCCACCCAGGCCAGCGTGGCGGACTAGCAGCAGCGGCTCCGGCGTGCCCTTGCCTTCCTTGTAGTAGTCCTTACCCTTGGCCACGGCCGGAAGGTTACCCTGCGTCCAAAGCAAAGCCTCATGCGGACCGAGCTGGAACGTCGCGCCGCGCTGGCAGGGATAGCCGTGCGGGCGCTGGGGTCCGGCGATGAGCACGCCGCGCCAACCGCAACTCTGCTGCACATGAACCAATTCGATGGAATCCGCGTTCGGGAGGGCATCGAAAGCTCCCTCGATCTCGTCGGACCGAAACTCGGTGTTCTTGTGAACGACGATGCGCCGCGGCGAGTCGCCCGAGTGTTTGCGCTGATAGATGGCGAGGCTGCGAGCCATCACCTTCAGCATTTGATCGCGGCGAAGATAGGGGTTCTTGCCAAACATATGGACGCCATCGGCCTCATAGGCCACGAATTCGAGACCCGATCCCTCGGCGTCAAAGACCTGACTACAGCATATCGCAAAGCGTTGTGTGGCCTCTCCGCCGGCACGCAGCGCATAGTCGATGCCTATGAAGGCAGTGCCCGGTTCGACGTCGGCGAGCACCCAGGGTGTGCCGCCAGCCTTCGTGTAAAGCGCGATGCCTAGGCGCCAGGCAACGCTACATCGGCAATAATAGTTCAGTGCGCTGTCTTCGCGTAGGAATTGTACGCAAATGCCCTCGGAGGCGGCATAAGCCTTCACATAGTCGTGGAGGTCGAAGTCGTCGCCCGGCGGTCCCCGGAAGGCCGGCGACCAGCTCTGCTTGAGCAGAATGACAACGATATCGAAACTGTCGCGCGCGTTACGCAGCGCAAAGAGTGCTCGGGTCAGCGCTTCAGCCAGCACCACGTGGGGTTTCGCGGCGGCTTCGATCTCTCTGTTGAGGTCTCGCGACAAGAGGATGTGGCTCGCCGCACCCCCGCGCGCAATTCGCACTCCGAAAACCTTCTCGAAGCCGCGGAACGGCGGGAGATATTGTTTTCGCTCCCGCGGCTGATGCACCTGCTCGAGTTCGCGCATTTGGCGAACCAGCGCTTCCTCGAGCTCTGCCGGCACGATCATCCCGATCCGGATCGGGTTGGGAACCGGCGACAACTTGCCAAGACTATAGGGCCCGAACCGAATCAGCCCTTCCATCGGATGGATATCGATGTCGCGCGGATTGTTGGAGCCAAAGCGAAGCTTCGGCTCTGGCAGCACGATGTGGCCGGGCAGGCGGAAAGGCTCGGTGGCAGTGCTCATGGCTTTCCGATCCCGCTAAATGCAGAAACGCGCAGAATTTCGAATTCTGCATCGATGCCGTCCGCGATGCCAAACGCCTTCAGACGCACGCTACGCTCCCGACCGATAATGAGGCTGATCCACCCATCGAGGAGAGCGTTCGCAAGTCGGTTGTGACGACGCGCGCGCCGCTCGCGCACAAACTCACGGGTCAGCTCGACAGTGTCATCAGGTGCATCTGCGGCAAGCTCGGTGATGACGATAGGCTCAATCAAAAGCCAGAGCTGTTCAAGGCGGTAATCGACGCGCAGACCACAGGCCTCGCTCCAGATGACCTCAGTCTTGGGTACGGTGCCTGAGATGACGTCGACGGGCTTGGCGGTGTCGCTGTTAAAAATCGACGGCTTTACCTCGCCCGGCACGGGTCGAAGCCGCACGCGGCTGCCCCGACGTTCCAGAGTTAAGCTGGGCCGGTCTGCGATTGCGCGGAACAGTGCATCACGGACAACCGCGCGTTCGCCTCCCTCCTTGACCAGCCTCTTCGAGGAGAGAGGATGGTGGTCGAACGCCTTGATGCCAAAAGGCTCGAACGCTTTGCGAATATCGTTGTCCCGGCCGAAGGCCAGAACGCCGTCACGGGTGCGGTGCGCGATGATGTCGACACCGGCCTTAGCAATGGCTTCTTCGATCTCCTTGTCGCCGCCGATCGCGCAGTCGACGATACGGCAAAGCGCAGGTCCCGAGGTGACCGCCAGCGCGTTCATGCGGATGGCTGGCACCGCCGCCGTGCTCGGCCGCAGCTTGCCGGTCGCGAGCCGCGGCCGAGCGGTGCCGGTAAGGCTGGCGACCTTGTCGGCGGTCTGTGGCAGGAACCGGAGGAGATCCGAGAAAAGCTCGTCGAACGACTCCGCCTCCACAAGATGGGCGTCAATGCTGAACACGCGTGCGCGGGCGATCAGTTCGGTGACCGCGGGGTAGGGCGTGTCCTGGCCGCGCTTGAACCAGAAAAGTCCACCTGGAAATCCGCGCCCCTCGTCGAGAGCTTCATTCAACGCCTCCATGATCGAAGCATCGCGACCGCTATAGCCGACGACGGCCAACCCCCGCCGGCGGCATGCGTCAATGAGGTTGCGCCGCATCTCGGCATCCTGTTCGCGAAGCTCCGTGTCAGTGTTCTTCAGCGAGTCGGAATGGTAGTCACCATGCAGCTTGCCGTAGACCGGCCAGCGGTTCTCATCAACGGCGCGGCGAATCTTCTCGGGCTCCTTCAAGTCGGCGACGACCAGCCGACCCGTCCCGCCCAGATGCGCTGCAGCGGCATCCTCCATGGTGCGGTCGAAATTGGTGGTCCAGACAATCCGGCAGAGATCCTCCGCCATCAGCAGGGCGAGCGCATGATGGCCGAAGGACGGCTTTCCGCGCGCGATCAGCTCATCGAGATAGGCGCGCCGGTCTTTTGGTGAGTGATAGGTGGCCTCGAAATAGGCGGAGTACTCCGTCTCCGAGCCGACAATCGGAAAGCTGCCCAAGGCATCGAAATGGGCTTGCAGCTTGCGCTGGACGGCGGGCTCCCCGACGTCGGTAATCACCGAGGGAGGCAGCTTCTTTTCCGAGCGATAGAGCCGCTGCTTGAAGTCCCAGATCATGTCGCCGGCGGTCTTGATCCCGGCAGCCCGGGATGCCCCGGCGCCGAGAAACCACATGATCTGCGCACCGCGAAGTTGGAAGAGGCGGAGGAACCCCGGAATGTCGAGCGGCCGAATGGCCTCGTCGTCCGTCGCGGGTGCAACGGCGGGTGTGTCCGCGGAGAGGCGGGGGCGCACAAGACCTGACGGCTTTATGGATCGGGTGGAGCTTATGGCGATAACCTCAAGTGGAGCGGCAAATAAAATCTTGTGGTATCTGAAGACGATCTCGGTGAAACTGCAACCAGGACGTGAGTCTGTCCCGCTCGTGCCGAGGTCTCCATACCGAGCGCTTGGTCCAATGGCCGGCAGGGAAAGGGTGGTGGGCGCTTTGGACGAGCCACGGCGCGGCAGTGCGCACTTCGATGTTGTTGACGATCTCCTGTGGCAGGCAGTCGCGGGCCGGCTGCCGGAGCTCGGATCGATTGTACTCGCCCGGTCGGGGCGGATCGGGCCGCTCGTCGAACTCGCGATGGCTGCCGTCGCCGCGCCCGACGCCTATCAGGCCGTCTCGGTCGAGCCGCCGGTATTTCAGCAAGTGACGAGCGCGCTTCGCGAGGGCGTAATCAGCGGTGCCGCCGCCCGTGATCGCGCCGGCGTGTTTCCCTTGTCGCGCCTCAAGCCCGAGAGGGACGGGGCGGACGAGATCGCCTGGGAGCAATGGGCCATGCACGCGGATAACGCGGCGGTCGCGGTGGGCCTGGCGAAGGGCCTTGTCGCCGGCCTGATGGGAGCGCTCGGCGAGCTTCAGGACAATGTGTTCGAGCATAGCGCGCGCCCTGAAACCGGCGTCATCGCCTATGCGGCCAGCGATGGCACATTCGAATTCGTCGTCGCCGACGCCGGCCGGGGGGTGCTTGCAAGCTTGCGGGAAAATCCGGAGTTTGCCGACCTCAAAGACTCCGGCGCTGCGTTGCGGGTCGCCGCGTCCGACGGCGCCTCGCGGCACGCCCGGAGCACGGGCCACGGCTACGGCATCGGTCAGTTGTTTCGTGCCCTTGCTCATGATGCCGCCGAGCTAAGGTTTCGCAGTGGCGATCACGCCCTGCGGCTCTGGGGCGACGCCCCGAGCCTCACCGGGCAGGTGGAGTTGGCGCAAAAGGCCTGGTTGGACGGCCTCTCCATCTCCGTTCGCTGCGCGCCGGATACGGCGAGACGGCGGACGTAGTCGCAATGAGGGCCTTTCCGATGCCTCATAGGAAGCGCGTACGAGTGCGACATTGTGCGCCAGAAGATCGTCGATCGGCGCGCCCTTCGGGGTCGGGAATTTCGCCCATTTGAGACGCCCGGACTCGGTCAAATAGGCGCGCCGCCGCCGCATGGTGCGGGAAAAGGCTTCGGTTTCGATCAGAGAAACCTTATCGAAGTGGCGCTGCAACACGCCGAGCCTGCGGCCGCCGCCCCGGATAACGAGCGCGAGCGGACGATCGATCCGGTCGGCGAGCGTGCAGAGCTGGGCGACATGCCAGTCGAACCGCTCGCCCCGGCCGCAGCCTGTCGCGAACTCGAAGGCGAGAGTCTCGATCTCGGGGCGTTCGGCGATGAGGTCGCCCCAGCGGACATAATCATGCTGCGTGCGGGCGTTGATGTGCAGCGCAGCCGGCAGGCCTGCCGCAGCCATCTCCGTCCAGGCCAGCAGGATCCGCTTCATGCCGTGGAGATTGTCGGTGCGCGGCACGTCGATCAGCACGCTGTAATTCGGCGTGCTGATGAGCGCGACACCGAGCTCCTTCAGCATGGCGAGAATCGTGTCGCGTTCCTTCAGCTCCCACCAGCGTTCGATCGGGTTGTCTTTGTCGACACCGGTTACGATGATGGTCGCGCCTTCGGTGATGCGGAAACGATCGGCAAGCTCGGCACGGGAGGCGACATGCGGTTTGCCGGTTGCGAGATTGACGAGCTCATACAGCGACAGCGCGACCACCGGCTCGTCAAGCCTAGCCACGCGCCGGTAGCCATGATCAACGAAGGGCACGATCATCGGCAAGTCGGGAACGCCGTTCGCCGGAACGCGCGGCGCGTTCTCGAAGCCCAGGCCGTGCACTTCACGCATGCGGGCGACGAACAGGCCTGGATTGAATCGGCAGACCATGTCGCACTTGCTCTTATCCTTGCAGGAGCAGAGGTCGCGGCAATCGACGATGCCGGCGTCGGTATGAACACCGCCACAACGGTCACGCTCAAGGCAGCTCGGGCAGCCCAACGACTGCGCGTGCTGCGTCGCATCGTCCCAGAGCCGCTGCGGCTGTCGGAAGCGACGTGATGGTTCGTGGGGCGGCCGGTCGTTCATTTCACGCTGATCTCCGCGGTGTCG
>JAJYAH010000441.1 GCA_021779635.1 Pseudomonadota bacterium
TTCCTGCGCGAGATGCGCGGTCGCCTGCGCGCCCGTCTTTGGGTCACGCCGATCACCCAACTGCCGGCCATGGGCGCGAAGCCCGGTGCGCAAGGCGCGCTGCTCGGCCGTCAGATGCCTCGGCGATTCCGCCTCGCCGACGCCGAGCTGCGCTATCGCCTGCCGCGCGCCGGCTTCGGCGACATTGCGCGCCTTCTTGACGGCGCGCTCCAGGTCCTTGCGAAAAGTGCGTTCCAAAACGACCATAATTCGCGCTATCCGATTAGTGCTGCGATGGTGGAAAACATGATCTCGGCATGCGGGCACCGCGCGCGGACCTTGGCGGCGGATATTCTTTTCAGAAGATCGCTAGCATGGCGGATTTTCTGGTATTCGCCTTTTTGAGTCGGCCTGGTTGCCGCTGCCAATTTTGTGGCGCAGTCAATCTTAGGTTCGTCTTCAAGATTCTGCCTGGTGGGTAGCGAATTTCCATGGAAATGCTGACCGTAGTATGCTTTCAAAACGTCGGGATCCGCTACGATCCACGCTTCCATGGCCTGGACCATCAGATGGATATGGTCTTCCGGCACTCCGGTTAGATCCCAGCCATCCCCTTGGCGCTGTCGGAAATGCGCGGCACGGGTGGGGGTCTCTAGCGGGGCCTCCGAGTCAACAAGCAGCACGATCAGCTCGTCCCGAGCGTGCTTGCGGGCGTTCATGAACGCATCGAACGCCTCTTGCCTGCCGCCGCATGGGGTGAGCTTCCATTTCCATTTTTTGGCGCGAGCTTTGTCTCTCAATTCAGCAAGAAATTCGCTCATGCCTTGCCGTAGCTGGGCTTTGAATGCCTCAGACGGTCCCCCGCCTTCCAAATATATGGCTATGCCGCTCACGGGTTGCCCCCGAGCTCACCGAGTCTCCAAATTTCGCCAAGCTTGTATTTTTCAAGCCAGAACGCGAGCCGGTCGGCGTCAAGGTGTTCGACCGATGTGCCGTTCCCGTTGTTCTCGCAGACCAACACCGAATCGACGTTGTCATTGAGAGCGGACAGCAGAGCATCCGCGTGCGTCGTGACAACGATCTGCATGCGCGTCGACGCTTCTTTCAACAAATCGGCCAATAAAGAAAGCGCGTCGGGATGCATGCCGAGTTCCGGTTCCTCGAGACACAGCAGTGGCGGCGGATTCGGTGCGAACAGCGCTGCGAGCATCGCAAGAAAGCGTAGAGTGCCATCCGAAACGCGCTCGGCCGAGATCGGGGTGGCTATGCCAGTCTCGTGGAGATAGAACTGCAAATTGCCGCCACTGGGCCGGATCGTAAATCTATGATAACGCGGAAGGAATTTTCTCATCGCCTCGTCAAAACGGGCGCCGTCGCGGTGTTGTATTTCGTTGAGCACGAGCGCCAGATTCCGCGAATCCGGCAGAAGTCGGTCCGTCGGGTCAGAGGCGGTAGCCGGCGAACGCAAAGGGGACTTCGTACCGAAGGACCATTCCCGAAACGTCTGGATTTCCGAGAATTGTTCACCAAGCCAAGTGACCTCAGGATAGAGGTCAGGATCCTTGCGTTGAGCGAGTACGGACTGATCCGGCTTTAAGGAAGCTCTCTCCAACTTGCGCTGCGAATGCTTTGTGGTTTCACCTGGCCTCCGAGCATTGATAACGGGGTTGCCGCGCTGAAAACGGTAATAAAAGAAAGGGTCTTTTTTGCCGCGATCGGGCGCAACTTCCTCGATGGCTTCGTCCAGAATCTCGACGCGTCCATTGACCGCAGCAAACTCGACACGATAGCGCAGGGACCGCTGAGTTGAAGGGCACCGCGACAACTCGACATCGAGCTTTGCGTCATGGCCAACTGCTTCGTTACCCTTCCATATCCAATCCTCCGCGCCACCACCCAATCGAATCGCCTGAGCAAAGTCGGTGGGGGTTGCGCGCAACAGATCGAAGGCCTCGATCAGGTTCGATTTTCCAGCTCCGTTCGGTCCAATGACGACATTGAGAGGGTTCAGTTGGATTGCTGGCGACTCGGGGGCGAAGGACAGGAAGCTATCGAGCCTCAATTTTTGGATGAATGGCTTGATCATGGTTCGCTCTCTCAGTTCACCAGCACGGGGCCGTTGGCGAGTTTTCGCAGCAGCGTCGTCTTCTGCCGCTCGATCCAGGCGTCGACTTCAGCGACGTCGCGCAAGGTCGCGCGCTCCAGCGTCACCGTTTGCACCTTGGGTTCCAGGAGCCGCGCCGCGCGCTCGATGGCCTGATTGACCCGGCCGGCGATCGCGTCGATCTCGGCCTGAGCGCTGGAGAGCGGCTTGCGGTCGAGCGTATCCGCTAGCGCCTCGTCTGTGGTCACATCGGGCCTCGCGGGCAACGTCAGCCCGACCACCGCCTTGATGCTGGCTTGATCCGTGGCGGTCAGCTTGGCCCAGACGGCATTTGCGGCTAGGGCCGCAACCGCATCGGAGAAGGCTTTCTCATGCGCAGCGTGGCCCTTTTGGACGGCATCGCGGAGCAGTCCGGCGAGCGACTGGCGAACCGTGTTGACCGGGTCAGAGGTCTCCAGGAGCAGCCGTTGGGACCGGATCGCTTCGACCTGGTCGAGGGTGGGCTCGGCCTCTGCAATCGCGCCGGCCTGCCTGGCCAATCGTTCAACGATCCTCCAGGCCGGGAGGCGAGCCGTGATCAGGTCCCGCGTTGCGGTCCAGTCTTTGATGCGCTGTTCCCAGTCGGCCGCCTTGGCCTTGATGGCGACAAGCTGTTCGTTGCCGACTAGGCGCTGGATATCCTCGATCTCGACTGTCGCCGGAGCCGCCGGAACCGGAGCGTCACCGCCGGCCGCGCCTGCCAACGAGATCAACCCGGAAAGGAACTCCGCGGCACGGACCGCTTCCTCGCCGCTCTTGCAGGACAGGCCCAACGCCTGGAACAGCTTGCGCAGGACCAGCCTGTCGCTGACCGACAGGGTGGCGTGCTCGACCCGGAAGTCCGCCTTGGCGATCTTGTTCTGATCGAGCTGGCCAAGAGGGATGGCCTGGGCGTTCAAGGTGGCGGTGATGTGCTGGAGCCGGTGAAGCGCGATCAGCGCGGCGTCGACCGCGTCTCGCGGCCAGCCGAAGGGCGTGCCGCTCAGCGCCTTTCGCACGTCCGATCCCGACTTACCGGCGCCGATCGTCGCGATAACCTGCTGGCAGACGAGGTGCTTTTCCGTTGCGTCCGTGTGTCCGGTTGGCTGGAAGGGATGATCCGCTCCCTCCCGGGCGCGCTTGATGACCGCCTCCCAAGCCGCCGAGTCCGCCTCCTTGAAGCGCGGGAACATTCGGACGAGCGAGGCATCGGTTGCGGCCTTGATGCGCTCTTCGAGCGACGTCAGCAGGACTTCGCTCCCGCCGCCCTGAAACACCTTCGCGTTGGCGACGATCTCGTGGATGAGCCGATCGCGATCGCCGATGGCCCGCGCGCGTCGGCTGTCCATGCTTTGCCGGGCCTCCTGGCCTTCCGCCGTCGTGGGATTGCCTCTGGCGTCCAGCGTCTGCTGGGAAGCGTCCGCTTCAACGATCAACCGCCGAGCATCTTCAGCCGATTGACGCGGGATGAATACGAACAGGATCGGGCTGTCAGTGCCGGCAGCGCGCGCGGCGTCCAGCACGTCCTTCTCGGCACACGACCAACCGTCGCGGATCCAGATCGGGACGCTGCTGCCATCCACGACCGGCGCTGTCTGTTCTCGATGGGTCAGAAACTGCCGGGGCTCCTTGGCCGCACCCTGGATGACGCGGATGCCGCGTATCTTTTTGTCGATTTCGCCGTAGAGCAACTGGTCGCGCTTGAACTGGATCGCCGCATCATCATTGTTCAGCTTCGTTTGCCTGTTGCGGAACTCCCGGTCCCATTCGCTGCCTTCCCGCGTCTGAAGGCGGTACTCGTCGCCGACTGGCATGAGGACGCCCTGGTCGCTCAGCTTCTTGAGCATGTCCTCGACGTCCGATCGCAGCTTGCCGTTGTCGGCGGTCAAGTCGTCGATCAGAAGATCGGCGATATGCTCCTTGGTCGCGCGAACACCTATATCGGCGCCGGCTTCGCGCTTGAGTTTGCCGATCAGGAAAACCAGGCCGCAGATGCGCTGCGCGGTGGCTCCTTCCGAACGGCCAACTTGGATGATGCGTTCATTGATCTCCCGAAGGAGGACGCCCGTATTCACCATTTCGGGGGCGAGGGCTTCGAAGAGGTCGTCGGCCGGGACGACCGAGCCGAGCGGACGTTCGGAGACTTTCGCCAAAGCATCGTGGATGATGCGCAACTGCGACCGCAACTGACTGTGCGTGCCCGCCGCGTCGATTTGGCGGAAGCAGTTCTCCCAGAAACGACGGCGAACCGGCAGGAGCGGATAATCATCGACTACGATCGCGCGATCCTCGATGGACTCGCCGATCCGTGTCCCCTGCAATTGGCGCGATACTTCTCCGGCGTGCTTATCAAGTAAGGCGCGCACATCCGTCACCGCCGTGGGCTTCTTTTGCAGGAGAACCTTGCGGGTGACCGTCTCGACCTCCGCGTCGGAAAGCGGGACACGGATGGTGAAGCGGTCGAGCAGGTAGGTCAGAAGCTGAATTTCGGTGAGCGCGCTTTGGCCCGCCGCGACGACCATGACATGGCTGTCGAGCTGCTTCGAAACAGCTTCGGTGACTTCGGTCAGGAGCGAGGCTCGCTGCTGAGAATCGCCGATGTATTGCTGCGCTTCATCAAGGATGAGGAGCGTGCATGGTAGCCGGCCATCCTTGCCTTTTAGCCGCAGCACGTCCTTCGTAACCGACAGGAACTGCTCGGTCGTGATGTCTGTCGTCTGAGGGGGAAATTGCGCCTTGAGAAGCTGCTTTGCTTCCGCCTCGCTCGTGGCGAAGTTGGCGTCGCCGGCCATGACGGCGCGAGCGATGGGGCCGCTCACGTAGAGATTGTTGAGCTCGCGCTCGAAGGACCGGCCGGCTGCCTCGATCGCGGCTTTCACCTTGTCGAACTGCCCCTGAGAATGGAGCCAGAGGCAGAAGCGCGCCTGGGGATACTGCTCGGGCAGACCGACGGCGCGAAGCAGGACAGCCAAAATCGTCAGGCGCACGTTGTCGGTGGTGCCGCTGGGCAATGCCCCGGCAGCGGCGATCAAGCCACCGGCGCGTCGTCCGGCCGTGTCAAGTTCACGCAGAAGAGCCTTGAGGTCATCGGGTATCGACGGGACGAGACTGCGTGCGGTGGCGCCGTCGGGGAATGCTGTGTCCTGCCAAAGGTGGCAGAGCATTTTGAGAAGATGCGACTTGCCGCTCCCGAAAAAGCCGCTGACCCAAGCACCGCGTTGGCTCGTCTTGCTGAGGTTGTCCAGGAACGAGCGGATGATCTTTTGGACTCCATCGGCATACTGGCCCTCGCAGACGAATGTTTCGAGTTCGCCGCGCAATTCCGATTGCGTTCGCTCGTCCCGGGTGTCCGAGATGCGCGCCTGGCCTTGATTGACGAGAGGATTTGTCGCTGGGTCACGCTGGAGCGTGTCTTTGATTTTCATGTGTTTCCTCATTCGCCATGCTGCGTGATCGGTACGGCGAGGTAATTCCAGCCATCCCGCGCGTCGAGGAGCCGATAATTATTCCGCTCGAACTGACCCGGAAAGAAGACGACGAGACGCCCCTTGATGTCCGCCTCGACCTTCTTCAGGATTTGAGAAATTCGCGCAAAACCGAAGACGGACCCCACGCCAATGACAGCGACCACGCTGTCAGCGGTGACCTCCGGTTTACGAAGCAAGTCCCGGATTCGCCCAGCAACGAACTCGGGAAATTCAGCATCTAGCTTTAGCTGAAGATCCTCAGGCGAGGAGAAGTATTCGTCACGATAATCATCGGCCGCCATCCATTCAGCGAAGGCGTCGGAAAGGTCGACTTCAAACCAGTCATGTCCTGCCTCGCGGGTTGCGGTCTCGAAGGCGAGCTTGCGGGCTCTAAGAGTCCGTTCCAGCTCCTTATCATAGACCACCATCACGACGCGTTGGGCGCCGGCAATCGTTCGTTGCCAGGGAGTGGCGATATGACGGCCGTAGCGCTCGGCGATGTCTTCGATGCGAGCCATGGTCAGGCCTTTGCCAAGTGGGGGTCGAGACGCGACAGATTGAGCTCGATAACGTCGCCAGCCATTCGCAAATCGAGCAAACCGGAGCGCTTGGCGTCGAGCGCCAGCG
>JAJYAH010000442.1 GCA_021779635.1 Pseudomonadota bacterium
TGGACCACCCAGCCGATGGAAGACCCGGAACGGCGCGATCATCTGTTCGACGTGATCGACTGGGTCGGTTGGGACAAGCTGCTGTTCGCGACCGATTATCCGCATTGGGATTTTGACGAGCCGTCGCGGGTATTGCCGGCCGGCGTCAGCGAGGCCAACCGTGACGCGTTTTATCTCGGCAATGCGCGCAAGCTGTATGGGCTGGCATAGCATGATCCGAAAAAGTGGGAACCGGTTTTTCGAAAGATCATGCGTCAGAAAGTAACATGACCCGTCACGTCGTTGCCCCGGTGGACGAACTGCCGCCGGGCACCCGCAAATTTCTCACCATCGATGGACGGCCGATCGCGGTGTTCAATATCAAGGGCGAGTTCTTCGGCCTCCTGAACCGCTGCCCGCATCAAGGCGCGGCGCTGTGCGAAGGGCCGCTGATCGGGCTTGCGCAGTCGTCCGATCCCGGCGCCATCGAATACACGAGGCTGGGCGAAATCCTCCGCTGCCCCTGGCACGGCTGGGAATTCGATATAAGGACCGGTCAATCCTACTGCGACCCGAAACGATTTCGCGCCAGGGCCTACCCCGTCAATGTCGAGCCCGGCTTGAGCGTGGTGAAGGGACCTTACGTGGCCGAGACCATCGCGGTGTCGGTGGAAAGCGATTACGTGGTGGTGGACTTGTAATGCCGTCAACACATCCGCTATTGCGATTTAAACGATGTGCCCTGCTTGCCGCCGCTCGCGCGCATAGCGCACCAGCGCGACATAGCGATAGATGCCGTGCACGAACTTGCCGTAGGGCATGGTGATGAACAGGGAGAACACCACGCCGAGATGCAGCGCCAGCAGGGGTCCCATCGCCGGGGTCTCGCGCCAGAGCAACAGCGCGATGCCGGTGAGGCCGGTCATGAACAGCATCGCGATGAACGCGACATCCATGCCGGTGCGGGCGGAATCGACCAGCGCGGGATCGCGCTTCCATCTTTCCGCCAGCAATCCGGCCGGACCCGCCAGCAATCCGATGCCGCCGAGCGTGCCGAGCACGACCGGCACATCCCACCAGGGATACGGCGCCTCGCGCGCGAGCAGATAATGATAGAGCGTCGCGACAACGGTGGCGGCAAAACACAAAAGGAAGCCGTAGAACGTCAGATGATGATAGATCCTGCGCCGGTCGCTCGGCCGCTCGTCTTCATTGACGCAGCCGACGCCGCCGCCATCGAGATAGCGCAGCGAGCCCGCATCCTTCATCGCCTGCCACAGCGAAGGCGTATCCATCAGCATGCCGATAGGCTCACCGATATCGCGCCAGAAGGCGCGAACCCCCATCGCCAGTGCCGCGATCGCATAGAGCAATGCTGCCCCGAACAGCAGCGCCATGGCATTATGCGGCATCAGCCGATAAAACGCGCCGGGCCCGGTATGGATGCCGAACAGAACCTGGCGGTCGTTCAAGGCGGCAAAGCCGAAGATGAATGCCGCGACGCTCAAGGCCGCGATCAGGCTGATGGCGAGGCCGTTGCGCGCGAACAGGCCGGAGCAGGCCTGCGGCCAGGCATAGGCGGCGTAGGATTCGGCGCGCGCGATCGCCAGCGTTTTGGGAACATTGACATTGAATTCGTGCGGCGGCGAGAACTGGCAGTCGGTGTAGCAGGCGCCGCAGCCATGGCAGAGATTGGCGAGGTAGTTGAGGTCGCCGTCGGAGAACGAGCGGCGCATCTCCATCGCCGGAAACACCGCACACAGGCCTTCGCAGTAGCGGCACGAATTGCAGACCGTCATCAGCCGGTCGGCTTCCTCCAGGATTTTAGTTCCGTGCATGTTTAGCCGCTTCCCGTCCTGCGACCCGGCCGAACACGCTGCCGATGGTCATTCCGATTCCGGCGGCGTAGCCCTTGCCCAGCACATTGCCGGCCATGATCTCGCCGGCGGCGAACATGTTGGCGGCAGGCTTGCCGTCGTTCATCAGCATGCGCGCCTGCCGGTTCACGCGGGTGCCGAGATAGGTGAAGGTGATGCCCGGCCGGACCGGGTAGGCATAGTAAGGCGGCGCCTCGATCCGCCGCGCCCAATGGCTCTTCGGCGGCGTCAGGCCCTCGGTGCGGCAATCGTCGAGGATGGTGTGATCGAAGCTGCCAGGACGCACCGCCGCATTGAAGTCGGCGATGGTCCTCTCCAGCACGCTCGCCTCGAGCTCGAGTTTGGCGGCCAACTCTGTGATCGAGCCGGCCTCGATCGGCGGAAACAAGGACGGCATGAAGCTGTTACGCGAGGTTGCGTCGAAGATGATGTAGGCGATCTGGTCCGGCTGGGCGGCGACCAGGCGGCCCCAGATCGCGTAGCGCTTCGGCCAGATCTCCTCGCCCTCGTCATAGAAGCGCACCGCCTGCTTGTTGACGACGACGCCGAACACCACGCAATCGAGCCGCGTGATGATGCCGCCGTCGAATTTCGGCGCGCGGGCGTCGATCGCGACGGCGTGGCACTGCGTGGGGTCGCCGACTTCCTGCACGCCCTTGGCCAAGAGCATCTTGAGGATCGAGCCGCGGTTGTAGGGCGTGCCGCGGATCAGGAAATTATCGGCAGCTTCGCCCCAATACTGCTTCAGCCATTCGATGTTGGCCTCAAAGCCGCCGGCGGCGGCGACCAGGGTCGAGGCGTGGACGTCCGTGCTGCCATCGATCGGTTGCTTCAGGGTCGCGGAGAGAAACATGCCGTCTTCGATTGTGAGGTCGAGCACTTCGGCGTCGTAGAGAATATCGACGCCGAGCCGTTCGGCGGTGAGATAGAGCGCGTTCAGCATCGCCCGGCCGCCGCCGAGAAAGAACGAATTGGTCCGGCCAAGGCTCAGCGTGCCGCCCAGCGACGGCTGCCAGCGCACACCCTGTTCGACGATCCAGTTCAGGATGTCCTTCGACTCGCTGATCATGAAGCGCGCCAGCTCCTGGTCGGTCTGGCCGCCGGTCACCCGCTGCAGGTCTTCCCAGAATTCCTGCTCGGTATAGGGCCCGGTGAGGATATCGGTCGCAGCGTCATGGGCGCAGCGCATATTGCGGGTGTGGCGGGTATTGCCGCCCCGATAGAATTTCGGAGCGCCTTCCAGCACCAGCACGGAAGCGCCGTTTCGCCGCGCGCTGATCGCGGCGCACAGCGCGGCATTGCCGCCACCGATCACCAGCACATCATATTTACACGTCAAGTCGACCATGCCGTGTTGTTATCTCGTTTGCATGGAAATCGAAACCGTCACTGGAGCAAGGCGATCTGCTTGCTCCGGCATGACTTAGCCGGGGGTCGCGACGGCCTCCTGGACAGCAATCGGCTTGCCGCCGCGATAGACCACGAGGGCGGCGATGATGCCAAGGACGGCGGCACACATCAGCCAGAATCCGGGAGAGGCGCTGTCGCCGGTGTGATTGATCAGCCATGTCGATGCGAACGGCGTGAAGGTTCCGAACAGCCCCGCAGCCAGCGCAAAAGCCATCGAGAAGCAGGTGGTGCGGACATGCGCCGGCACTATCTCGACCAGCGCGCCCAGCATGGTCCCGCTGTAGACGCCGAAATAGAACGAGAACATCATTTCAACCGTCAGCATCTTGCCGAAAGTTGGCGCGGCCGTGAGCCAGTGCAGAGCGGGATAGGCGGTTAGCAGTGACAGGCCCGCAATCGTCAGCAGCACTGGCTTGCGGCCGAGACGGTCGGACACCGCGCCTCCGACCGGATTCCAGATGAAGTTGGTCACCGCCACCAGAAGGGTGACCAGAAGAGCGTCCTGCGAGGTGAGTTTCAGCACGTTCCTGCCGAAGGTCGGCGTGTAAACGGTGACGAAATAGAAGGTCGTGGTGGTCAGCACCGCGATCATCATGCCGAGCACGATGATCTTCCAGTTCACCGCGGCGGATCGGAAGACCTCGGACGTGGACGGATGTTTCTTCATCGCCAGGAATTCCGGCGTCTCTTCCAGCGTTCGGCGAAGGAAGAAAATGAAGGGAATGATGAGGCAGCCGATGAAGAACGGAATTCGCCACTTGGCGAATTCGATCCCCCCGAGCAATGCGATCGTATCGCCTGTCACGGCTTCATTCAGTGCAAATCCGATGGTCGCGGCGACGAAGATCGCGACTTGCTGGCTCGAGGACTGGAACGAGGTGTAGAAGCCCTTGTTGCCGGGTGTGGCGATCTCGGAGAGATAGACCGAGACACCGCCAAGTTCGACGCCGGCGGAAAAGCCCTGCAGCAGGCGGCCGACCAGAACGATGATCGGTGCGGCAACGCCGATGCGGGCATAGGTCGGACAGACCGCAATCGTCACCGTGCCGATCGCCATGATCGCCAGCGTGACGATCAGACCCTTGCGGCGGCCGATTCGGTCGATATAGGAGCCGAGCACGATCGCGCCGATCGGGCGCATCAGGGCGCCCAGCCAGAAGACGCCGAAGGCGTTGAGCAACGCGGCGGTTTCGTCATGGGATGGAAAGAACGCCTTGGCGATGTAGGGCGCATAAAAGCCGAACAGGAAGAAATCGAACTGCTCGAGGAAGTTGCCGCTGGTCGACCGCAGAATGGCGCCGAGCCGCGATTTGAGATGCGGTGGTGGCGAATTGGCCGATTGCGACATCACTGATTTCCCCCGTGGTCCGGCGGCCGGCGCAAAATCGCTCTGCTCCGGCCGAGACAGTTGCTCCGTCTTCTCGCGGCAATCTGCCCTGTCCGCGCCGCGCGACCAACTGGAAAACACGGAAGACCGGGTATGGCGACGCAGAAAGTTCGTCAGTTCTTGTTCTGCACCGAAGTGAGCAGCCATTGCCGAAAGGCCGACAGCTTGGGCGAATCCGCTCGGGCCTCGGGCGAGACCAGATAGAAGCCGGCGTCCGCAGGTAGCGTAATCTTGAATGGAACCACGAGCCGGCCCTTGGCGATATCGGCTTCGACGTAAGAGGTTCGGCCCATCGCGACGCCGATCCCGTCGATTGCGGCCTGCACTGTCATGAAGATCAAGTCGAAGGTCAGCCCTGGCTGCTTTGAGATATTCGACGGCAGCCCCGCGGCGGTCAGCCATAGCCGCCAGTCGTCGTCATAGCCGCCGCTGCTGTGCAGCAGCGTCCGATCGGCCAGATCCTCCGGGCACCGCAGCGGCTTGTCGCCGGTAAGCAGCGCCGGGCTGCAGACCGGAAACAACTGGTCGGCCATCAGCCAGTCGGCGCGCAGCCCCGGCCATTGGCCGCGCCCATAACGGATCGCGGCATCGACATCGCCGCCCTTGAAATCGACCAGGCTCGCGGAGGTGGTGATCCGGACGTCGATGCCGGGATGCTCCTCCTGAAATCTCGAAAGCCTCGGCAGCAGCCACTTGGCGGCCAGCGACGCCAGCGTGCTGACCGTCAGCACATGGTCATTGTCCTTGCGCAACAGCCGGTCGGTGGCGAACCGCAGATCATTAAACGCTGCGCGGACACCGGGCAGATAATCCCGGGCTTCCGGGGTCAATGTCAGCGCGCGGTTCTGCCGGACGAACAGGCGAACCCCCAACTCCTGCTCCAGCCGCCGGATCTGATGGCTGATGGCGGTTTGGGTGACATTCAGTTCGGAGGCCGCGTTGGTGAAGCTCAGGTGCCGGGCCGCCACCTCAAACGCGCGCAGCCCATTGAGCGAAGGCAGCCGCGCGGTCATTTGGCGAAAAATTCATGCATGAGTTTATGTCATCTGAAGAGGAACAAAGTGTCGTTTGCGGAAACCCGACTTGGCGCAGATACTCAGAGTAACAGGTTAGCTTTAGGAGATGAGGATGTCCACTTGTTCACATGAATCGATGACAAATCATCATGAACCTGGGCTTTTGGCGCAGCTCAGCGAAACCATTCACGTCTGGCGTGACCGCCAGCGTCAACGTCGCGAACTGACCCATTGGACCGATCGCGACTTGCATGACGTCGGGCTTTCGTGGAGCGACATCGTGCATGAGGCCGAAAAGCCGTTTTGGCGGGCATGAGCATGCAGCCAGGCTGGCGTTGCCCCTTTTGGGGGACGCCGGCCATCCTCTTGTTCGGAACCTGCGGGAGCTTGCGATGATAGCGCTTCGTTTTGATGACCTGCGGCAACACACTGATGTTCTGCGCTTGCGTAACGGCCAATCGCTGACGGTGCGTTTTGTCGAGCCGCAAGATGCGGAAGCACTGCAGGATT
>JAJYAH010000443.1 GCA_021779635.1 Pseudomonadota bacterium
TCCGCATGAAGAAACCTGGTGCCGGCGAGCGGATCGGACGACGCCACGCTGTCCCGCTCCGTGCGCGACATCACCGGCGTCATGAGCTGCCGGAGCTCATCCCTGAGCCGACGCGCTTCCGCCACCTCCTCCATCAGTTCCGGGCGGCTTGCATCGGAATGGGCGGCGATGGCGCGCAGCTTGTCGCCAAATTCAGCAAAGAGATCCCTTGCGCGATCGCGTGCGACCGAGCCGGCGAGAAACTCGATCAATTTCAGAAGCTCTGCGTGAGCAAGCGCGCCGCGCGCTTCTTCCCATCGCGTTGTCAGATACGGATATGGCGTGGCGCTCAGTAGCAGGATCGCCGGAGGTCTGGCTGAGCCTTCAGGCTCCAGAAGCGCCTTCAGAAGCGGGTCTGCGTCCTTCTCCTCAAGAAGCTGCCGGTAGCGCTGGAACTCGTCGAGAATGACGAGATCTGGCGGTTGATGCCGCAATGTCGCCAGCGCCAAAGCACGCCTTAGGTGGCCCACGAAGGTGCCAGGCTTGAATTTCTCGACCTTCAGCTTGGCACACCCATGCAGTGCTAGATTAAGCATGGACTGTACGGTCGCTAGATCAAGCATGGAGCGTACGGTCTCGTCATACTTGGCCTTTAGCGCCTTGGAGAAATGGGCCTTCAACGCCCCACGACACTCGACTTCCAGCGTCTCACGAAATCTCTGTCGCAAACCCGGTGGCGACGCCGCAAACCTCCTCTCAGCCTCCATGACGGCCCAGTCCCAGGAACCGCGAGCACTAAGCCGCAAGATGTCGGAATCGAGATCGCGGGCGAAGGCCGGATAGCTCTGTTCGAGCAGAACCTTCAGAAACGCCCGTTCTTCCTTGCGTCCGCCGGTCAGGCGAACCTTCGCGCCCGGAAACGAGGTCGCAGGGGTGAGCGCATAGATCAAAACCGGGGTGGCCGGTCGCTTCTCGACGGCGATCAGCGAAAGCCGATCGGGCGTCTTGATCGCATCCTGTAATTGGGAGTCGCCGAGGAAGCCGACGACCCGGCTCTTGTTCTGGTGCGACACGGCGTGCCCATTGGCGATGTAATAGATGGTCAAAGGCCGGCGGCCGTCATCGGCCATTCGGCGAGCCAGCTCCTTTGCCACGACGGTTTTTCCGAGCCCGACTTCATCGGCGACCAGAAAGCGCCGCCGCCCCCCAAAGTCCGCAAAGGCTGCAAACGCCGCATCGACGGTCGCCGTCTGAAACGGTTTGGGCGCGCTCATGGACGCCTGCCTTTGATTTCGGCGACCCCGAGCCCGCTGCAGAGCTTGCCCCACAGATTATCGAAGCGGCGCAGCATATCCGCAGTCCGGGGATCCTCCTGTCTGGCCTCCTCAAGAACGGCAGGCAGATATTGGGATACTCGGCGCTCGATCTCGCGGAACTTCCCGGGATCGCGCGCCCAAGCCGCCAAGATTTCCTCCAATGTCGGCAGCGAGGAATCGAGCGCCGGATTCACACCTGGATCGGCCCGATCCCGTGGTTCGTCATTCGTCCAGTCGCCTTCACCCTCGCGCCCGTCGTCCGCCAGCAATCCCGCCAGCCACAAGAGGAACCCTCTGGCTCCCAGAAAGCGCACGAACGCCGCGCGGTCGCGATCTTCCCCAAATGGCGGGTCTGCGGGCGCGCGTTGCAGCCAGGAGAGCCCCTTTCCTCCGCGGCTGACACGCAGCCGCACGAACTCGCTCCGCTCCGCCGCAGCAATCGATCCCAGAGGCACGACGGTTTGCCCGCGGGGCCAGGCCGCCAGTTCGCCGTAGAGAGCGCCCACCTCAAGCTCGATATCCGACTCGTCCGGGTGAGGACCGCCTGGATGGAGATCGGAAAGATGCGCGAGGCGCGCGCCCTCGTCGTCAAAGGCGAGTTGCGCCGCCCATCGAGCCGCGACCTGCGCGCGTGCGCGTTCGAGCGCCTCCTCCTCCAAGGCTGCGGCGTCGGGCGCATGTTCCACCAGGGGCGCCTCAACCAGCCGGGCCGAGCCGAGAAGTGCTCTCAGCCCTCTCTCGATCGGCTCTGTAACGACCAGCTCGGCGGTGACTTCGGCATTGCGGCCGGTCCAGGCGCGCATGGTCGCGTTCGCGCTACCGAGCCATAGCCGCCGCTTCTGTCCCGATCGCATGAACAGCAACTTCGCGTGAAGGCCACGGCCAAGTTCCTCTTCCTCGTCGTCAGCCGGATTACGGGAAGCCGCCGCCGCAATCTCTGCATCGGGCTCGGGGTCGCCGACAGGATAGTCCGGCGCATCCAGCGCGAGCAGATCGTCGAACGCCGCCAGCGCAGGACCAATCCGCTCGATCTCGCGCATTGTCGTCAACAGAACCCGGCGCGTTGGTTTTGACCCTTGTGGCGCTTGTCGGGCGAGGAAAGTCTTGTCGATGAACGGGCTCACCACCACGACTTCATCTGTTCCTGGCGGCGGCACGGGGACCGCCATATCTCCACTTCCCTCCGACCAGTGAAGCCGCTCGACGCGCACGCCTGCCGGAGCGCGCCAAGCTACCTTTGCGACGGCAGCGCCCAATGAAACAGGCCGCACGCCTTTAAGCGCCGCTCTCTCGGCCAGCGCACGCGCCATTTCCTCCGCGCCTGGGATGGGAGCGCTCCCTTTCTCCCCAGATAGGAGCAGCAGTCCGATGTCCCGGTTCACATTTTCAGTGAGATTGCGGCTCCCGATCCAAAGGCGCCAGTCAGCCTTCCCGTCCGCATCGCGCGTGCGAACGAGCGCTGCCTTGGGATGCCAGCTATGGATCGCTTCATCGAAATCGACTTCGCGCACGAACTGGTCCAGAACCGCCGCGATGCGCGGTGTCCGTCGCATTTTCGCGAGGCGCCCTCGTTGGACGATGATGCGCACCCTTCCACGAAGGCGCTCAACCGCGTCGGCGAAGTCGGATGGGCTCCCACGGCCAGCATCTGTGTCCTTCCCGGCCAGGGCGAGCAGCGTCGCGCCAATCGATCCCAGATCCGCCGAATAGGAGGCCAGCAAGGCCAATTCGACATTCTCGTCGGGACCAGGGCGAAGACCCTCGAGAAACGAGAGCGCGGGCCAGTTGTCGACCGTCCCGCTCATTCGGCGCCCGCCAAATCGTCAAGGAGTGTGCTGACCTGTTCCCATCGATAGTGGAGGGGGCCAGCCAAACCATGCTCGTCGTTCGACCATTCGAGCCGCCGCGCGCGTCCGTTGGGCGTCAAGGGAAGCCGCGCACGAGGCCCCTTTCGGGCTTCGGCCGCCGCATAAACCCCGAATAGCGGCCGGGGGATCCCTCGATTTCGAAGCTATCCACTCCTTCGTCGCCGTCACGACGGCGCGCAACTTCAACGGCAGCGCGCCTATATCTACCTCAAGCGCCTCGACATCGAGTTTGGCCGCGATGGCGCCGTATTCGGCAACGGTCGAGACCAAGTGATCGCGATGCCGGGTTGACGCTTCCCTTTTGTCGTCGGTCTCGACGATATGTTCGAGGAGAGCGTCATAGATGGCACGGCCCACGCCGGCCAGATTGGCCGCCTGTTGCGCCCGCGCCAGCGGCGCCCGGTCCGAGCCGGCGATCGCACGGGTCTCGTCAGCCCACATTCCCGGCGGCGACTCAGCCTCCGTCCGAACGAGGCGTGCGAGCAAAGAAAGCTCATGGCCTCCGCTGCCGCGCAATTGCACGAGGCGCTCGCGAAGAAAGGTGGCCTCCGCGGCCGCCAACCGGAGAGTGATCAATCCACCGTTCCAGCCAGCCGGACGCTCGGGTAGCGGGACGAACGGCGGATCGAAGCCGAGGAGTGGCTGTCCGTCGTCATCGGTCGCCGCGCTGACGCTCTTCAGCAGTCTATGTGCCTGCGCTCGAGAGATCGTCCGCCCGTCCAGACGCGGGCGCAGGATTCCCCACACCGCGAGCGCATTCCAATAAACGGTCGATGGCGGCTGACTGGACGGTTTGGGAAAGACACGACCGCCGATCACCTGGGATTCTCCAGCTTCCCGGAGCCGCCCGGCAAGCACCCTTTCGCGTTCGCGTAGGGCACGATCAGCCGTCGGCCCCGTCAGGCCGGCGAGGTCCTCAAACAACCATGGTACGAAGATCGCGTAACGCGCCCGCGTGTGCAGGACCGATGTGCCTGGGAAGAAATGATCGGCATAACGCTGATGGATGGTCAGAAAGCCGATCTCGTCGCGCACGCCCATGGATTCTTCGTCCATTTGCGCCTTGGCGCGGGCCAGCGCCTCGCGGGACAAATAGGCCCACCCCAAGGCCGGCTCGACGTGCGTAGCCCGTCGCGCCTGCGGTGATCTCGTAGGCGGAGGCACCGCAGTCAGCCCCACAAAGACGACAGGGGCGCTGCTGCCAACCGATCGCCAAACGGCACGACGTCGATGCTGTCATAGAGGACGACGCCGAAGGCGAAGCGGTCCCCGCAAGCCTCCGCGAATGCTCGCAGACCCGAGAAGTCCCCAGCTTTGACAGTGGCGCTAGCCTTGACCTCGATGCCCACGATCATCCCGTCATCGCGCTCCAGCACGATGTCGACCTCGCGCATGTCCCGATCCCGGAAATGATACGGCGTCAGGCGCATATCCGAAGCCGTCAGCAGCTTCAGCACCTCCGAGAACACGAAGCTCTCTAGCAGCGCACCAAACGTCCCGCGATCCGCCCGGACCCTGTCTGAGGTGAGCCCGCGCGCGGCCGCCAGCACGCCGGAATCGAGGAAATGCAGTTTGGGTGTCTTGACGATCCGCTTCAGTGCATTGGTGAACCAGGGCTGTACCGTCGCGATCAGGAACACCTGTTCGAGCAGGCCCACATAGCGCTGCCCCGTCTTGTGACTGACGTTGATCGCGCCGCCGAATTGCGAATAATTGACCAACTGGCTGGAATGCTCGGCCAGCAGCCGCACGAATTTCGGAAGCTCGGTCAGCTTTTCGATGTCGGCGATGTCCCGTAGATCGCGGGTCAGGATCGAGGTGAGATAAGAGCGTGCCCAGTCCTGTCGGCGCCGCTCGTTGTCACGGCTGATCGCTTCGGGGAAGCCTCCACGCAGCACGAGCTGGACAAGATCATCGCCGACGATTGCGTTCCGTTGGCCTTGTAGCTTTCCGTCGAAAAGGTGCTCCACAAAAGTCGGCGCTCGCCCCTCGATCTCAGCCTTTGCCAGCGGCAGCATCTGGATGGTCTCCATCCGGCCAGCGAGGCTGTCGGCGATCCGCGGCAGGGTCAGCACATTCGCCGAACCAGTGAGCAGAAAGCGGCCCGGGCGGTAGTCCTCATCAACCGTCTTCTTGATCGCCAGCAGAAGGTCGGGCACGCGCTGAATTTCGTCGATGATGGCCCGGTCCAGGCCCCGGATGAAACCGACGGGATCGGACTGCGCAGCCTCGAGGACGGTCTGATCGTCGAGCGTGATATACGTTCGACCAGCTTCGCCCATCTTTCGAACAAGCGTGGTCTTGCCGGCCCGGCGCGGCCCAACCACCAGGACCACTGGCGTATCCGAAAGGGCCTCCTTCGCCCGCCGCTCCACAAACCGCTCGAACATGCCATCCCCGAGTCCCGGACGATTGGAACCGTAGTTCTCGGCTAATTGGAAGTCAATGATCCGCCAATTGGAAGTGTCTGGATCGCTATCTAGGAGCCGGAAGGGGAAGGCCTTCCCCCTGGCCGGCGCCATGGTCGCCGGCGCACCCCTTTCTGCGGGGAGATCCCCGCAACGCCCCCTTTTAGAGCGAGAGTGCGTACCGGGTTTGCCGTGACGGGTTGAAGGTTGGAGGAGAGGCCTCCGGCGCCCGTCGCGGAGACCCGCGATGTCCAAGCACCGCCACGAGGCCGGCCCTGGCCGCGCCAGCCTTTACGACGAGATCACGACCAAGATCATCAGCGAGCTGGAGGCTGGGCGGCTGCCCTGGGTCCAGCCTTGGGGCACGGCCGCGGCGAAGGCGCCGCCCGCCATGCCGAGGAACGCCGCCACCGGACGGCAGTATTCCGGGATCAATGTGCTGATCCTCTGGGGGGCGGTCATCTCCCAGGGATATTCAGGCCAAAGCTGGCTGACGTTCCGCCAGGCGCTCGCGCTCGGCGGCAACGTGCGCAAGGGGGAGCACGGAACGACCGTCGTTTACGCCGACCGTTTCGTGCCAGACGACGAGAAGA
>JAJYAH010000444.1 GCA_021779635.1 Pseudomonadota bacterium
TCACGGATGCGGTCGTCGGCTTTTTGACGCAGAAGTAACGGCCGATCGCATTGCTCAGCTTTCGTCATTGCGAGCCAACGGGTCGCGTGAATGCGCGCCCGATGACAGGCTCCGCGAAGCAATCCAATTTTGCTTCCTTGTTGCCTCATGGATTGCTTCGTCGCGCTCGCAATTGCGGAAGCGGCCGTTTGAAAGTTGAATCGGGGGCACGCGGCGCCCCGAGTTTTTAGCGGAGAAGATTTCGACCGTTACCGGGCCGCCGGCGACAACAAACCTACTGCCAACCAACCATCGGACGACGGATGCGTTGCTATTTTCGTTGCGGTCTCGACACCAGCCGGTCGCGAGAACATTTTGACGCTGCGAGCACCCGTTCGCGGAACAGTGGCTTCGGCCGACATTTGAGGAATTGGCGACATGCGACAATTGGGTTCGTTTCTGAGCTCTGCGCCGTCCCGGATCAGACGCCGCTTCGCGCAGATCGTCGCCATCGCGGCTGCCAGTCTGCCGTCCGCCGGCGCCTGAGCCGTTGCAACGGACGCGGGCAGAGGGCTCTACGATCTCATTTACGATCTCAGCGGCGTAAATTTGAGCGAGAAACGCGCGCCGGCGGGGCGGCGATTTTCCAGCGTGATGGTCGCCGAATGCAACTCGGCGATACGCTGGACGATCGAAAGCCCAAGACCCGTGCTTCCCGCCTTCCTGCGATCGCGCCGCCAGAAGCGCTGAAAGATGAGATTGCGCTCGTCTTCGGCGACGCCCGGTCCGTGGTCGAGCACGCTCACCGTGCCGTCCTCGTCGATGAAGAATTCCACGGTCGTTCCCGGAGCCGTGTGGTTGATCGCATTCTCCGCGAGGTTTCGGATGGCGCGGCTCAGCATCTCCGGATTGCCTTTGACCCAAACAGGTTCGGTTTTGCCGAGCAACGCGACGTCCTTGCCCTGGGCGAGCGCGAGCGGCGCAACAAACTCCGCGACCTCGGCGGTGACCGACCTGAGATCGGCCTTCTCCTGGGGATCGACGACGAACGAATCCAGTTCGGCGATGTCGAGCAGCTGGCTGATGATATGCGCCATGCCGTCGACGTCCTTGCGCAAGGCCTGGCCGATCTGCTGGTCTTCCAGGGTATCGAGGCGGGTTCGCAGAATGCTCAGCGGCGTCCGCAACTCGTGCGCGGCGTCCGCGGTGAAATCGCGCTGGATCCGGAAACCTTCCTCAAGCCGGTCGAGCGCCAGGTTGATGGCGGAGACGAGCGGGCGCACCTCGCGCGGGATCTCTTCCGTCGGCAGGCGAAGGTCGGTGCGCGTGGGTCCGATGTCGCGGGCGATCTCGGAGGCCTGCCAAAGCGGCCGCAGCGCTCGGCGAAAGATGGCGATGTCCGCGATCAAGAGCACCAGCAGGATGGGCAGCGTGATCCATCCGACGTTTTTATAGAAGTCGGCCACGATGTCGTCGATCAGCACGTCGCGGTTGGCCAGGTTTTCCCCGGTCTGGATCCAGACGGTCTGGCCGCCGACGGTCTTTCGGATGCTCGCGCCGGACACCGTGGCGTCGCCGCGCCGCTCCTGCAGAAACTCGACATCGCCGGACCTGGCATCGACGGGAAACAGGGCCGCGTGATCCTCCAGCGAGGAAAACAGAACGCGACCCCGATCGTCGGTCACCGCATACAGATAACGTCCATAGGCCTGCGAATAGAGCCCGAGCAGATCGAGCGGAAGGTTGAGTTCGAGGCGGCCATCCGGCTGTGCGCTCAGATGTTCGCCGACGGTGACGGCCTGTTCCTGCATCGCCTCGTTGTGAATATTGTTGGTGGCGTAGCTCAAGAGCCAGGACAGCGCGAGCGACATGAAAATGGAGGCGATGACGACGGCAACGACATGCAGGATGACGATGCGTGAAATGATCGACTGGAACCTGATCACGCTACTTCTCCTCTGCGATGAGGTATCCTACTCCTCGAATGGTATGAACCTGGACCTTGGCGCCGCGCTCCGAAAGCTGTTTGCGCAAACGGTGGACGTAGACCTCGATCGCATTCGATGCGACTTCGCCCGAGTGTCCGAAGATGTGGTCTTCGACCTGTTTCTTGGAAACCACGCGCCCCTTGCTGCGCATCAACAACTCCAGCACCGCTGTTTCGCGGGCCGACAGCAGTTGAGGCTGGTCATCAATCGAGGCTTGCCGGTTTCTGGTATCGAATTCGAGATTGGCGATGCGGAGAGAACTCCCAAGCAGATGGCCGGGCCGGCGCAACTGCGCTTCCAGCCGCGCGATCAATTCCTCCAGCGCGAAGGGCTTCACCAGATAGTCGTCGGCTCCACTGCGCAGGCCGTGAACGCGATCATGCAGGCCGCCACGCGCGGTAAGGACCAGAACCGGAATGGGATTGTTTCGGTGCCGGATCTCGCGCAGCAGCGCGAGGCCGTCACCGTCGGGCAATCCAAGGTCCAGGATGAGGGCCGCGTAGAATGTCGTGAGCAGAACGCTTCTGGCTTCCTCGACCGTGGACAACACATCGGCCTGATAGCCGGCCGTTCGCAAGCCCTTTGCCAAGAGCTCAGCCAACTCCTCATTGTCTTCCACGACCAACAACCGCATCTGCGGCGCCTCATCCATTGACCGAAAAATCGAAGCTAGCCATGAACCCGGTCAGGTCACCCAACAAGGCCGATCTGCCGCAGACCAAGGTCTCGGCGAGAAGGAACGCAAAGGAGCGGCTTATCTTCTGCAATCCCGAGCCAGACATGGCGAAACTGGCCAGGTTCCATTTCCGCGGGCGCCTGATTCAACCATCCTCAGATCCGATCGCGGCCCTTCCAAACGAACAAGACATAGGCGGCGATCAAGCCGACCACGATAAGCATCCAGTTCTGGACCTCGAAGCCCAGAACGGTGAAATGCTCGATCAGAAACTGCACCGTCCCGCCCCCTTTTTGGGCAGGATAAGCGGTTTGGCGACAGAAATATATTATTTTTGTACTTCTGAAGGCGTCCGAGCACCCCGGTGTTTCAAATCCCGACCGGGATCGACGGTCAGAAATGAGATCCCGAACCGGCCTCTATGGATAATCCGTTGAGGAAATCCTCCAGGGCCTGCTTTCCAGCCACATCAGCCGCGTGATGAGACGGGAAACCGCCTTCCCGCAATCTGACGCCCATCGGCGTTCTCTTGCGACGTATTTCCCAGCGCCAGGTGCCACGATCGCCCCTGGTTCGCGAAATGGCAACATAGAATGATCTGCGTGGCGAAGGACGGAGCATGATCAATCCGAATCGTGTCGATTTCCCGTCTGGATCAGCGAAACAATTTCGAGACAGCGGCGATGTGACGAAGGAGTTTCTTGCCGCGCCCGCGAGTTCTTTCTCGAGGCATCCGTTTAGCTTTCCAAACCATTTTCAAGCCGGGCCTGAAGGCGATAGCCGACACCTGACTCCGTCACCAGCAGGCGCGGATGGTTGGGGTCGGTTTCGATTTTCTGCCGTAATTTGCGAACCAGGATTCGCAGATACTGGATATTGTCCCGCTGATTGCCGCTCCAGATCTCCCTGAGCAGCTGGTCGTGGGTCACCACGAGGCCGACATGCATCGCCAGAATATGGAGCAGGCGATATTCTTTTCGAGTCAGTCTGATCTGGTTCTTGTTGAGCGACACGGTTCGTCCAACGAGGTCGACCGAGAGAGGACCGGCCACCACGATCGGGTTCTCGGTTGCGGTCTTGAAATATCGTCGCAAGGCGGCATCGCCACGCGCGAGCAGTTCGGCCATGCCGAACGGCTTGACCACGTAGTCATCGGCTCCCGACTGGAGCAGCCTTACCTTTTGGTCTTCGTCCGACACCACCGACAGGATGATGACCGGCACGTTCGACCATGATCGAAGCCCTTCGAGAACTTCGGTTCCATGAAGATCCGGCAAATCCAGGTCGAGAATGATGAGATCCGGCGCGTTGAATGTTGCGGCTTTCAGCCCTTCCGCGGCGTTCTCGGCCTCAAGCGCGGAGAAGCCGTGAAGTTCGAAACCGGCGCGAAGAAAACGCCTTATCTTCAGTTCGTCATCAATCAGCAATACGACATTGGTGGATTTATTCATTGGTCAAACCCGGAAGCCTTGGTCCGAGATCCCGGCAGGACAATGGAGGCCGTGGTCCCCAATCCGTGCCCGCGACTGGACATGTCGATGGTGCCGCCGTTCGCCCTGACGAAGGTCGACGCGATCCAAAATCCCAGACCCGACCCGGGGATGGTGGCCTGATGGCGCTGGCTGCGGAATGACCTCCGGCCAAGCTGCTGCTGTTCGTCCGGTGTTATCCCGACGCCCTGATCGGAAACCGACAGGATAACGCGTCCTCGATCAGCCCGGGTGCTGACCGAGATCGTTGAGCCGGACGGGGAGTATTTGGCCGCATTCTCGAGAAGCTGTCCAAACGACTCTTCAATGAGACCGGAGTCCACATGGACCAGCGGCAGATCTTCGGCGAATTCGATCTCGACCTTGTGCGCGGATAATCGTCGTTCCCTTCGGCGGATTGCCGCATCGACGATGTCCCTCGGGTCAGCCCATTCGAGGCGCGGGCTGACACCGTTTGCGGTAACCCGCGTTGCGCTGAGAAGGTTTTGAATGAAGCCATCGAGTTCTGCAACCTCGTCGGATATTGCCTCAACCAGCGAGTGAATCCGATTGTCGCTGCGAATCAGCGGCATCGAATCCAGGACACTCGCCGATCCCCGGATCGCCGCCAGGGGCGAACGCAGTTCATGCGAGAGCGTGCCGTGAAATGCGTCCTTCAAGAGCTGCGCCTGCAGATGCAGTCTGGCGTCCTCGATCGCCTTTTCAATATCGAGGCGTTCAAGCGTCAAGGATACCTCTTCCAGAATGGCCTCGACCCGACGCGTCCTGGAATCGACGACGTCGCGTCGGCCGCTCCCGATATTGACAGCAACCAGGCCATGAACCGTTGTTTCGGAACAAACCGCGCGTATCAGCCAGATGTTCGGCGTCGGCTCGTCAACGATGGTGCGGGCGGGAACACCGATCGTCGCGATCATTGAAGCGACGTTCTCTTGCACCACCTTTGGCACCGAGCCCGATTTGGGGGGGTCAAAGTGACCGTCGGCCATGGCCACGAAGAAAGCCGCTTGTTGTCCGAGCGCGCGGGAAAGGTAATTCTGAATTGCGGAGATCAGGTCGGATACGCTGAAACAGGCGGCCAGACGCCGCGAGAATTCGTAAAGTTGCTGAATTTCCTTTTCCCGCTGCCGCAGCGCTTCCGTTTCGCGCCGCAGCCGCGATGCAAGATTGCTGCTGACCAGCGCCACGACCAGAAACAGCATCAAATCGACGGCCTCCTGCGGATCGTCGACCTCGAAGGTGTAGAGCGGAGGAAGGAAGAAGAAGTCCGCAGCAGCCGTGCCTGCAATCGACACCAGGGTAGCCGGCCAGACGCCCCATTGGGTGGCGGCGATAATAACGGGGATCAGGTAAGCGATGGGAACGAGGTTGAGCGCGAGTTTATAGTCCAGCGACAACAGCACGGCTGTGACAAGGCCGACGCACATCAGAGACATCAGCAGATGCTGAACGTTCCTGTTCAGGAAGCGGTGCGGCGGTCGCTCCTCATCCAACTGCGAGACGTCAGACTCGCTTGCAGCCGGTTTCCCGCGCGCTTTCGCAGGCTTTGAAGTTACAGACTGGTGAGAATTCAAAGAAGTTGCCTTCGTAGCGCAAGACATCGAATAATCGTCACCGCGGCTGCAAACGGCCGCAACAAGATCACGCCCCGGCAAGTTTTGATCACGACGTAGGACGCCAACTCGCAGGATCAGCGGTCGCTAATCCGCGGTACCTGCGAAAAGTCCGTTACCGCCCAAGTCAATCATCGCCTCGATGTCACCAACTACCCAGCGCTGCGACCATTCTCCATTTCGACGTAGAAAATCTATGCCGTTCACGGGGCCAAGAAATATAAAAGTAATAGTATTTCGGGTGTATGGGCGGTTGCCGAAGGTTCGCGGCTTCGGCCATGCCGAGCTTTCCGAGTCCTAGTTTTCCCAGTCTTATGCTTTGCGGGTCTTCAGGATGTCCGACCGCCGGGATGAGCGATATTTAGCCGCCCGATGCCGCCAACCGCGACGGATTGCCGCTGGCAGCCGC
>JAJYAH010000445.1 GCA_021779635.1 Pseudomonadota bacterium
CGACGCGCTGATGGAGCAATTGCTCGAGGATATCCCGCCGCCGCGTGACGCGGTGTTCGACGATCTGGCCCGCGAGTTGCGCGAAGGGCTGATCTGTCCGGTGCTGCTCGGCTCGGCCGCCCGCGAGAACGGCGTGCTGCGCCTGATGAAGGCGCTGCGGCATGAAGCGCCCGGCGTGGCTGAAACCGCCAAGCGGCTCGGCGCGTCTTCGTCCAAGGATGCGCTGGCCTATGTGTTCAAGACGATGCATCTGCAGCACGGCGGCAAGCTGTCGCTGACGCGCCTGTTGGCCGGGCGTCTGGAGGATGGCGCGACGCTGCAATCGTCATCCGGCGAGACCGGGCGGGTATCCGGAATCCTGGCGGTGAGCGGCGCCCACGAGACCAAGCGCGCCGCCGCCGAAGCCGGCGAGATGGTGGCGCTCGGCAAGCTCGATACCATCAAGACCGGCGACACGCTGTCGAGCGGCAAGACCGCGTCGGCGGCGCTGGTGAGCATCGAGCCGTCGCCGCCGGTACTGGCGCTGGCGCTGGCGGCAACCGACCGCAAGGACGACGTGAAGCTCGGCCAGGCGCTGTTGCGGCTGAACGAGGAAGATCCTTCGCTGTCGATGATCCACAATGCGCGAACCCACGACATCGTGCTGTGGGGACAGGGCGAGATGCATTTGCGGGTGGCGCTGGAGCGGCTGCGCGATCGCTTCGGCGTCAACGTCAAATCGCAGGCGCCGGCGATCGGCTATCAGGAAACCATCCGCAAACCGATCACCCAGCGCGG
Organism: Pseudomonadota bacterium; assembly: GCA_021779635.1. Next base: position 778 of record JAJYAH010000445.1, read on the forward strand.
CCGGCACAAGAAGCAATCCGGCGGTCACGGCCAGTTCGGCGACGTGGTGCTGGAGATCAAGCCGATGCCGCGCGGCGGCGGTTTCGAATTCCACGAGAGAGTGGTCGGCGGCGCGGTGCCGCGAAATTATATCGGCGCGGTGGAAGAGGGCGTCGTCGACGGACTGGCGCGCGGGCCGCTCGGTTTTCCTGTCATCGATGTGCAGGTGACGCTGACCGACGGCTCGTATCACAGCGTCGACTCCTCCGACCTCGCATTTCGGACCGCGGCGCGCATCGGCGTCAGCGAAGCGCTGCCGCAGTGCCAGCCGGTGCTGCTGGAGCCGATCCATGTGGTGGAGATCGTCTGCCCGACTGACGCGACCGCGAAGATCAACGCCATCCTGTCGGGGCGGCGCGGGCAGATTCTCGGCTTCGATACCCGCGAGGGTTGGACCGGATGGGATCGCGTCCGCGCCATGATGCCGGAAGCCGAGATCGGCGAGTTGATCGTGGAATTGCGCTCGGCGACCGCGGGCGCCGGCAGTTTCACGCGGGCTTTCGACCGCATGGCCGAAGTCACCGGCCGCGCCGCCGACCAGATCATCGCCGCGCACCGCGTTGCGGCGTGATATCTGTCGTCATTCCAGGACGCGCCACTTGGCGCGTCTTGGGGCACGCGCCGCTCTGACACGGTCCCGCCACGGATTCTCTCTACCCAGTCCCCGAGCTGGTCAACGACAAGCCGGATGGTCGGGACGAGGGGCGATGGCAGCGCGCATTTGGTCTGATGTCACCGTGTTGATTGTCGTCGCGTGGGCGCAGGGCGCACTCGCGCAGGACAAGCCGCCGGAATTGACGCCAGCCGGCAAAGCCATCCTGCAGAGCCAGATCGCAGCCGATCGCACGGCGTCGAACAACTCTTCGGTGCCGCACAAGCCGCTGACCTTCCCGCTCGCAAGCTGCGCGTTTCCGGGCGGTCTGTGCGGCGCGGTCAACCGCGACGGCACGGTTGCGGTGGCTCCGCACTATGATTGGGTCGGCAAGTTCTCGGACAACCGGGCCGCGGTCCGCCTCGGCGGGCTCTATGGCTTTGTCGATGAAAAGGGACGCGAAATCGTCAAGCCGCAATACCGCATCGTCGATGATTACAAGTTCGGCTTCGCGCAGGTCGATGTCGACGGCAAGTCGGGCCTGATCGATCGCGACGGCAAGATGGTGATCGAGCCGAAATACGGCTTCATCGAAGCGATAGCTCCGGATCGTTTTGCTGTGTCGGAACGTCGGAAACTTGGCGGAATGATTGGGGGTGAGGATTTTTCTGGTACTCGGGTCGAGCACACCGCATCCGGTGGCGCGAGCGTCAGCGTCTCTGGGTTGTTCCTCGGGTCCGGCTTAGCAACCGACGTCATCGACATGTCAGAACAACGGATCGAGCCGTTAGCCGCGTCGCCGACTTCAAAGTTCGATAAAGACGATCCGGCGATCCGCTGGGTACAAAAGGACAAGCTGTGGGGGCTGGCGCGGGCCGACGGCAGCTGGCTGATCGAACCAAAATTCGAGCAGGCCGAACCTCTGAGTGACGGCCTGGCGCGGGTGATGCTCAACGGCAAGGTCGGCTTCATCGACCGGACCGGGAATTTCGTCATCGAGCCGACCTTCGACAAGGCTTCGCCGTTTACGACAGGTCTCGATCACACGTCGGCCGAACGCGACGGGATCGTTGGCGTGATCAACAAAACCGGCGCATGGGTCTTCCAAACCAACTACCAGCAAGTTCAGCTGGCTGTTGCTTTCGGCATTCATCGCAATTCGCAAGATTTGTTCGGCTGGAACTTCAGGAAAAACGATCGTTGGGGGTTTCTGGATCGCGATGGCCGCGTGGTGCTGGATGCCGATTTCGATCAACCCATCCAGCATTGCGCCGATGGCCGATTGGATGCGGTAAAGGACAAGAAATGGTTCCATTTCAAGGCGGATGGCAGCCCGCTGCAGCTACCTGACGGTGGCATCGTCGATGCGTCGTGCGGCAGCGTCCCCCCCTACACGTTGAAGGTCGGCGACAAGGTCGGGTTGGTCGACGCCGGCTTTCGCGCATTGACGCCCGTGCAATTCGATGCGGTCGTTCAGGCAGCGCCGGGCGTCAGGAATGCAAAGCTTGACGGCAAGTGGGGACGCATTGGGCCCGACGGCCGCTGGTTGCTCGAACCCAAGTTCGACTATCTTGCCGGCGGCGCTGATGTCTTCGTGGCATCGATCGACGGCAAGCGCGGCTTCATGCGATCCGACGGCTCCTGGCTGATCGAGCCGAAATTCGATGCCGCACGATACCGGGGCGACGATACCGCCGTCGTCACGGTCGCTGGCGCGACCGGTGTGCTGCGGCTGTCGGATCAATCCTGGGTCGTGCCGCCGCGCCCGGGCGCCATGTGCGGCATCGACCACGCGTTGATGTCGCAAGCCGGCGGCAAGCGCGTGATCCTGTCGCCGGCCGGAGAGACCTGGATCGACATCGGTGCCGAACGGATCGGCATCGCCCTCGATTTCGGTCTGCTGACGTTTCTCAGGGATGGGAAATGGGGACTGGTCGACACCGCCGGGCAGGTGATGGTCGAGCCGCAATTCGATGAGCCGGTCCTTTTTGCGCCGGGTCTGCGCGGCGTCGCCTGGGCTAAACGCGACGGCCGCTGGTGCGCGATCGACCGGCGCGGCAGCCTTGTGCGAGGCATCGCCTGCGCCGACGCCGATCCGATGCCATCCTGGCGTGGCCGGTTCGAGTGCAAGGTCGAGCCCTGATTTTGCGGCGCACCGCGTGTCCCCAACCACGCATCGACAGCATTGACAGCGAACACGGCTTGCCTGATTTGAGCGGGGCACGACGCCTGCTCACGGGGCGCTGCAACAGGACTGGCGATGACAGCCGAAACCAAAGCCCGCGCTGCATGCCTGATCGGATGGCCGGCGGCGCATTCGCGTTCGCCGCTGATCCATCATTACTGGCTGCGCACACTGGGCATCGAGGGCGGTTACAATATCGAGGCGGTGCCGCCTGAAGGCCTTGCCGAGTTCGTGCTGCATCTGTCGGCCCACGGCTTTGTCGGGGCCAATGTCACCATTCCGCACAAGGAACGCGCGCTGGCGCTGTCGGCGCCGGACGCCCGCGCCCGCGCGGTCGGCGCTGCCAATACGCTGTGGTATGATGGCGGCGAACTGCGCTCGACCAACACCGACATCGAAGGCTTTCTCCATAATCTCGACGCCGCCGCACCCGGATGGGACGCCGCCGGGGAAGCGCTGGTGCTCGGCGCCGGCGGGTCGTCGCGCGCAGTGGTATTCGGCCTGATCGAACGCGGCTTCAGGCGCGTGCATCTGGCAAACCGGACCATCGACCGCGCGCGGGCGCTCGCGGACCAGTTCGGCGCCAGCGTTCATCCGGTGGCGTGGGACGCGATCGGCGAGCTGCTGCCGGACGCGGGACTGCTGGTCAACACCACCTCGCTCGGCATGCACGGCCAGCCCCCGCTTGTGATCGATGTGAGCCGGCTGCCGTCGCAGGCCGTTGTCGCCGACCTCGTCTATGTGCCGCTGGAAACCGCGCTGCTCGCAGCAGCCCGGGCGCGGGGCTTGAGGACGGCCGACGGGCTCGGCATGCTGCTGCACCAGGCGGTGCGCGGCTTTGAGCTGTGGTTCGGCCGGCGCCCGCAAGTCACGCCCGAACTTCGCGCGCTGGTCGAGGCCGATCTCAAAAAAGTCTGAGTCGGAAGGATCGTCGAAGTTCCGGAATGGAGGCGGCAACGTGAAGCTTGAACATCTTCCGCTCGCAGGGCGATTTTTGCGCCTGCAACCGTTCGCGCCCGAGTTGAAGGAGGAGGTTCGCGCCGCAGTGGACTGCGATCCGGAGACCTGGGCGATCATGCCGGTCAATCCGATGGGGGCGGGCTTCGATGCCTATTGGGCCGCGACCTGCGGCGCTCCGCCCGGCGAGCGCATGGCCTACGCGATTCGGCGATCCAACGACGACCGGGTGATCGGGATGTCGACTTACTACACCGGGCTCGTGAGCCAGGGCGGCGTGGAGATCGGAACCTCGTTCCTGCACCCGGACGCCCGCGGCGGCCCCGCCAACCCGGAGGCGAAATTATTGCTGCTGGATCACGCCTTCAACTCCGGCGCAGCGCGCGTGCAGTTCAGGGTCGATACCCGCAACCGGCGCAGCCAGGCGGCGGTGGCCAAGCTCGGCGCGGTCAGGGAGGGCGTGCTGCGCCGCGATCGCCTCACCTGGACCGGTTACATTCGCGACACCGTGGTGTTCTCGATCCTCGACCACGAATGGCCGCAAGTGAAGGCGCAACTCCAGGCGCGGGTGGATCGCTTGCTCGCGGCCTGACGCCGCCGGCAACGTCCGAACGGCGATCCCCGCAAATGCGCGGAATGAGGTTTGGCGCTAACCGAATGATTTGCTGGTCGTCCGCAGCCGTCTCGCCAATACCCGCATCACCTTGAGGGCGAAGAACGGCGTTTGGCTGACCAGAAACAGAAACTGCTTTTCGGAAATCGGAACCAGCTCGACATCGGTCATGGCAACGGCCGTCGCGCTGCGCGGAGCGTCGTCGATCAACGCCATTTCGCCGAAAATGCTGTTCGCGCTCAACTCGGCAAGGGTGCGATTGCCAAGGCGAATCCTGACCTGTCCGCGCTTGATAACAAGGAGTCCGTCAGCCTTGTCGCCTTCCTGGAATATGAGAGTTCCTTCTTTCACCGCTCGCGTTGCAATTCCGTCGCCGGCCAGCAGGCCAAAATCGATGTCATCCATCACAAAATTGCCTGTCCATCCATGACAAAAATATATCGGTTTTATTACACCTCGATATTACGGTTTGATGACAACGGATGTGATGAAGCCGGTCCCGCTCAAATCGCCAGCACGTGGTCGTCGATCTCGGCGATGGTGTTGACGCCGCACAGCCCCATGGTCACGCTGAGCTCGTTGGCGATGAGATCGATCGCCTTGGCGACGCCGGGGCCGCCGAAGGCGCCGAGGCCATGAATATAGGCCCGGCCGATCATGCAGGATTTGGCGCCGAGTGCGAGCGCGCGCATCACGTCCTGGCCCGAGCGAATGCCGCCGTCGAACAGCACCTCGAGCTGCGAACCCACTGCATCGGCGATCTCCGGCAATAACTCGATCGACGACGGCGCGCCATCGAGCTGCCGGCCGCCATGGTTGGACACCACCAGCGCCTCGGCCCCGGTCTTTGCCGCCTCATTGGCGTCCTCGACATCGAGGATGCCCTTGAGGATCAGCTTGCCCGGCCAGATGCTGCGGATCCACTCGACATCCTTCCAGTTCAGCGTGGTGTCGAACTGTGTCGAGAT
>JAJYAH010000446.1 GCA_021779635.1 Pseudomonadota bacterium
CCCTTGTTGATGCTGCTCGCCTATCGCTTCCTGCCGAAGCGCGCCAAGCTAACGTTTGCGATCCTCGCCGTGCTTTCCTTCGCGGCGGCCCTGGTGGTGAGCTATCGGAACACCGACTTCATATTTTATCTTACGCCGTTTCGTGCCTGGGAGCTGACGCTCGGCGCGCTGCTTTCGATCGGATTCTTTCCGGTTCCGGAAACCGGATTCAGCAGGAACATATGCGGCGCGACGGGGATGCTGCTTGTGCTCGGCACGGTGGTTTTTGGATCCTCGTCGGCTCCGCTTCTGGCCGTGACCTCCCTTGCCAGCGTCGGGTCCGCCTTGCTCATCGCTTCCAGCGAACGCGGCCCTTCAATGGCGGGAAGGTTGTTGTCGCTCCGACCGGTCGTTTTCATCGGCCTGATATCCTATTCGCTCTATCTGTGGCATTGGCCGCTGATTGTCTTTCAACGCACGGACGGATTGCTTGTCGGCGATGCATCCAACACCGTGACCGAACTGGTGCTGATCGCTGCCTCGGTCGGTGTCGCCTGCCTGTCATGGAAATTCATCGAATTGCCCTTCCGGGCGAAAGCCAAGGACGCCTCCAAAGCCGCCGTGTTCGGCGCCGCCTCGACCGCCATGGTCTCGGCCTTTGCGCTTTGCGGGCTGGTGCTGATCGCAAACGGGGCGCCGTTCCGCTTTCCCGACCGCGTGGTGGCGATTGCCTCCTATCTCGCCTATGACCCTTCCACCGCCTTCCGGTCCGGAAGTTGCTATCTGTCGAGCAACCGCCAGCATCTCGACGTCCACACCTGCATGACACCGGATCCAAAGCGGCCGAACTATCTTCTGGTCGGGGACAGTCACGCCGCGCATCTCTGGGTTGGTCTGTCTTCCGCGATGCCAAAAGTGAACATCATGCAGGCGACCGCCGGCGCCTGCCGCCCGGTCATCCAGCCGGTCTCGATGCTCGATACCCGGGCTTGTCCCAAGCTCATGCAGTTTGTTTTCAACGACTTTCTTGCGAACAACAGGGTCGACAAGGTTCTGCTCGCTGCGTCCTGGAAGGACGAGGATATCCCGGCCTTGTCGGCCACTCTCGATCTGCTCAAACAGAAAGAGATCGACGTCACTGTACTGGGGCCGATCGTCGAATACGACAGCGCGCTGCCGCGGCTATTGGCCGACGAAATCCTTCACAACAAACCCTCCACCGCCAGCGCCATGCGGACGCCCGGAATTCAGGAACGCGATCGGATGATGAGCCGGATCGTCACCGCCAAGGGTGCAACCTACATCTCCGTCTACGACCAGGTTTGCCACCATGGCAGCTGCGATGAATTTGCCGAAGGCGACATTCCCATGCAGTTTGACGCGGGTCATCTCACCGCACAGGGATCGGTCGAAGTCGGGCGAAGACTGTCAATCTCGATTGTTGGGAAGCGGGCGGAGACGAAGCATGCTTCTAACTGATCGACATTGGTGCGGCGCCGGCTATCGGGGCGTCTTGCGCAAGCTGGTGGTTCTGATCACGGCTGCGGCTTTGAACGCAATCGTTGCGGCTCATGAGACAACGGCCGCGGCGGGCGTCGGCGTGAATTCCCCGAAACTCGCCGGCGCGTTCGTCAATTGGGGCGCGGTCGGTCGCGAGCATACGCTGCAGGCCTGGGAAAAATGGCTGAAGCAACAGCCTTCGTCGGTGCTGGGCGTTGACTTCTACGCGCAAGCCACCTGGGACGATTTCGTCCGATTGAGTTGGGTGCCGGGTGTCTGGAAAAAACTCAACCCGAAGCGGAACGTCGTTTGGTCGGTTCCGCTGACAGTGAAAGGCACCGCCTTGGCGGAGGTCGCGAGCGGTGCACATGACGCCGAATTTGAAGCCGCGGCCAGGGCGATTGCCGAGGCGCAGCCGAGGGCAATCATCCGTCTTGGCTGGGAAATGAATCTTGATTCCATGGCGTGGTTCGCCAAAGGCCAGGAGGCCGACTACATCAAGGCGTTCCGACGCGTCGTCGGAATATTCAGGCGATATTCGGCCGACTTCAAGTACGACTGGTGTCCGGGCTGGGGGCCTCAGGATAGTGCCGCGGATCTCGCCTATCCGGGTGACGATGTCGTCGATTACATCGGTCTCGACGTTTACGATTTCAGATATGAAGGCTCGGTCGAGGAACGATGGAATACGCACTACATGAAGGCATCATTCGGCCTGGAATGGCAAAGAGATTTTGCCGCCCAACATCGCAAGCTGATGAGTTATCCCGAATGGGGAGTTGGCAATTTCGGAGACAATCCCTTCTTCATTCAGAAGATGCACGACTGGTTTGTGAAGAACGAGCGGAATATTGCGTATGCGGCCTATTTCGACGTGAACGGATTGTGGCCAACGCAAATCGATAACGAGCAGTTTCCCGAGTCGCAAAGGCTGTTCAGAGAGCTTTTCCAGCGCGCATCCTGAGTTCTTCCGCCGAGCCGCGCAGAGGTTAATTGTGATTAACTACGCTTTAACCGTCGCAGGAATTCAACGCAGCAAGACCCATCGCTGGACCGGATATTGCAGTGACGCCTGCATATCCTCGGGACTCTAGGGCGGACCTGAGCACCGGCATGTCGATAGAGGCGCATCCCAGCGTGGTTTCTTCGTGAGCGCGACCATGAACGGGGGACCGGGACGTTTCCGGCGCAGCGGCGCTGTCTGGAGTGTCCAGATTTGTGACATCGCCGGTACGGCCGTCTACGAGATCGGCCGCCGCCGCGAACGTCGCGCGCCAGGACTGGATCGGGACAACGGCCGATGAAAATCTCTGACCTTACGCCGCCCGCGGCCCGCGCACTGGTTGCGACGTCGCGTTCGCTCGATCCTTCGATTACGACCGTGATATGCATTCCCTGCTTTCGCAGGCCGCAACATTTGCGCCTGACGCTCGAGTCACTTGCCGGCCAGCGGACCGATCGTCGTTTTGCGGTCGTTATCGTCGAAAACGACGCTGTGGGACGCGAGAGCCTGCCGGTCGCCATGGAGTTCCTTGAGGCGGACCGATTTGCCGGCCTCTGCGTGGTCGAACCGCGCCAAGGCAATTGCCACGCCATCAACGCCGCCTTCGAGACCGCGCTGGCGAGCTTTCCGACGGCCATCCATTTCTTGATGATCGACGACGACGAGATCGCTTCGGCGGACTGGCTGGAGTTGATGGTGCGCGCCTGCGAGACCACCAGTGCCGATCTGGTCGGTGGGCCGGTGCTGCAGAATTTCGACGACGAGATGAAGCGAGGGTTGCAGCGCCATCCCGCATTCCGGCCGGCCTATGACATGAGCGGCCCGGTGCCGGTGATCTATGGCTGCGGCAATTGCCTGATCACGCGGCCGGTCTTTACCGGGCTCGCGGATCCCGCCTTCGATTTGCGATTCAATTTCCTGGGCGGCGGCGACACCGATTTCTTCGTGCGCTGCCGTCAGGCCGGGATGAAATTCCACTGGGCCGCGGAAGCCGTCATCACCGAAACCGTGCCGCACAGCCGGACCAATCCGGGCTGGCTTTTGCTGCGCGGCCTGCGTATCGGCGCAATCAATTATCACGTCCAGCGCAAGGCGGCGAAGACGGCCTGGTCGCGGGCCGGCCTGCTGGCGAAGATGTTTGCGATGTTGCCGATGTCGCTGGTTCGCGCCGGCCGGCTGGTTTTCACCGAACAAAGGGCAGTCATCGCAATGCATCCGATGATTGTCGCCGTTGGCAGCGCGCTGGCGGCGATCGGTATCGAACCGCAGCCCTACAAGGCCTCGAAGATCGCATCGTGAGCCGGTTGGTCACGGCTTCCGACGTCCGCGCCGATCTCTCACGGTTCACGTTTCTGCTGGCGGTGGTCGGCCTGCATCATCTGGCGCGCCTCCGCCTCCGGGAGTGACAAACTGCGCGCGTACCGCCAGCGCCACGTCCCGCCACCAGCCATCGAAATCGAACGGCGCCTGAACCGACGGCCATTTCAGCGCCGACACGATCCGGTCGGCATAGGCACTCTCGCCGGCGTCGCGCGCGACCAGCACGATGGCGCCGCGATCGATCAATTCCTTGAAGCGGGGGTGATGGTCGAACTCGTCCGGCTCGGCGGGGCCGGTAACGATGACAGGCCGGCCGGATTGTACGCAGGTGACAACGCTCCCGCGCCGCGCGGTAAGGCCTTCGTCGAGCGGGTAGCAGAAGGCATCGATCTGACTGAACAGGGCGAAGACCTCACGGTCTGACGCAACATAGCCGCTGACGATGACATCATCGCTGATGCCAAGTTCGGCGGCACGGGCGTGAAATTCTTCCTCGACCTTGTCGACGCCGCGAATGAACGATCCGATATAGACCAGCAGCGGCTTGAGCCCGCGGTCCTTCAGTATGGCGGATATGTTGAGCAATGCATTGGGTTGCTTGCCCGGATAGATCGAACCGAAATGGCCGATCACCAGCCGGCCAGCTTCCCGCGCGGCAGCGAGCCGCTGTCGCAATTTGGTGTCGGCAATCCCGGCGGGGGCTTCGATATTCGGCGGCAACGGCGCCAGCACGCATTTCCGCGCGGTCCAGCCGATCATGGGATCGTCGGCCAGTTCACGCCGCACCAATGGCGAGAACATCACGATGGTGTCGGCGAGCAGCAGCGCGGGAATATAGGTGATGCGGCGCAACCGGTGCAGGCCGGCCCATTCGTGCTGGATCAAGATGATACGCCGGCCGCGCAGCCGCGCCATCGCCATCGCCAGCAGCGGCCGAAACATCACGCGTTTCCAGGCTACAATCGGGAAGTTGCAGACCACGTTCCAGGCGGACCCCGTCGCGCGCCAGATATCGGCGACCGATCCTTCCGATCGCGTCAGGGTCAACGTCGTGCTGCTTCCGGGGTCGAGTTTCTCGACGGTCTCGCGCAACAGCCGGGTAAATTGCCCGACGCCGCATTGCATTTGCGGTCCCGCGCCGAGAAACAGTGCCTGGTATGCGGGTTCTGAAGTCATCGTGCGGCGGCAGCGCCTTCGGGTGAACGTCGGGGTTAGCCATACATTCCAGACATTAGCTTCCGGTAAGCGGCGCGGCCGCGCGGGGCATCGTTTTTGCCAGATTGAACCTGAGAAAGCCTTGCCGTCTCATAACGGGACACTGGGCAGTGACGGCATTCCAGATTTCGGGCCAGAGCCTGCGGGAGCGAGACAATGGGCAAAGACAGGATTTTCACCTACTGGGATGACACCCATTCGCTGCTGTGGGGCCAGCAGCCGATCGAGCTTGCGCACGAGGTACATAAGTCGCCGCTGTTCTCCGCTGATACGCTTGCCGAATTGATCGAGCGCTTTCCGCGCGAGCACTACAGCCTGGTGCAGACCGGCGCCCGGGGGTCGAGCCGCGTCTGGCGCGAGGGCGAGATCGGCGATCTCAGTGGCCGTCAGGTGATCGACGCGATCTCGCGCGGCGGGCTTTGGCTCAATATGCGCGATGTCGGCTCGGTAGATCGCCGTTACCGCGACATGCTCGATGGCATGTTCGAGGAGATCGCCGCGAAAGTTCCAGGCTTCAGCGCCCGTGACCATCAGGAGAGCATCCTGATCTCCTCGCCGGATGCGCAGGTCTATTATCATTTCGATCTGCCGGGCCAGGCCCTGATGCAGATCGCGGGCCGCAAGCGGGTCTATGTCTATCCGAGCACGGCGCCGTTTCTGACGCCGAAGATGCTCGAAGATGTCGCCGTCTTTAATGTCGAAGTCGATATCCCTTACGAACCCTGGTACGACAAATATGCAAAGGTTTTCGATATCGGACCCGGCCAGATGCTCAACTGGGAACTGAACGCGCCGCACCGCGTGGAAAATCTCGACACATTCAGCGTTTCGATGACGGTCTCCTACACCAACGATCAGATCAGGCGTTCCGAGATCGTTAACCTTGCCAACGGCCTGTTGCGGAACCGCTTCGGCTACTTCCCCCGGAGCCGCAACCTGCGTGGCCCGTCATACTTTGCTAAGGCGGTCATGCAAAAGCTTTATCGTGACAGCGGTTGGGTGAAGCGCCAACGCCAGGCGCGTCGTCCGACCGAGTTCCGGCTTGACGCCGCCCAACCCGGCAAGATCATCGATCTGCCGAATGCGGCCTGAGATAGTTTGATTTGCAATGAC
>JAJYAH010000447.1 GCA_021779635.1 Pseudomonadota bacterium
GGTCGAGCCGGAGGCCCGCGGGCGTGTTGAAGTCGTGTCGTGGATTGATGAGCGTCAACTTGGGCGTCAGCTCTTCCAAGCGGGTCAGAGCCGGTGGACGGTCCAAAGCCAGGTTTCGGCGCGCTTCCTCAATCGCATAGGCCGAGCTGAGCAGCTCGATGTCTTCGAGCAGCCAGAGTCGGCCCAGCCTGGAATTCTCAAGGTATGCGGCCGAAAAGAGGACGTTGGCGTCGAGAAATATCCGATCCAAGGGGAAGCCCGCCGCCGGTCCCCCGCCCTACCCGCGTCGCTTGGCAGATTTTCCCGGCTTTGCCGGTTGGGGCCGGCGGTGTTTGATATGATCGGGATCGAGCCCCATCCGCTTCACTTCGGCGCGGGCACGCCGATAGTCCTCGATATCCACCGCATTGTTCAGGAGGAACTCGGCCCGGCGCTCCGGCGTGTAAACCTCGACGGGTAACACCGTCGCCGGCCGGATTAGGATACCGTCTTCACGCTCCTCGGCGACCACAAAGGAACCCTCCTCGATACCGAGGCGGCGCCGAAGCTTGGCCGGCAGCACCACGGCGCCGCGTCGGCCCACCTTGCCCGCCAATGCTTCCATATTCTGGCAGAATATCCGAAAGTCGGAATGTCGGGCAAACCGCCAATATTCCTGACTGACGCGGTTGCGCGGCCGGCGGCGCTCATCCGAGCGGGATGGGAGCTCTACCCTCTTCCATCATTTCCCGCGGCGAGCGCGCCGGGCGGCGGTTCGTCGAGTTTTTCACCGCCAACATCCGCAACCGCAACACGCGCCTAGCTTACGCGCGCGCGGTAAAACAGTTCTTCGACTGGACCGAGGCCCAGAAGCTTGAACTGGACGACATCGAACCGGTGACAGTCGCGGCCTACATCGAGTGGCTCGGCGCCGGGATGGCCAAGCCGTCGGTCAAGCAGCATCTGGCGGCCATCCGGCAACTTTTCGATTACCTCGTTACCGGCGGCATCCTGCCGTCAAACCCGGCCGGCGCGGTGCGTGGACCCAAGTATGTGGTCAAGCGCGGCAAGACCCCCGTGCTGTCGGCGGATCAGGCCCGGCAATTGCTGGATTCGATCGACGCGACCGAGCTCAGCGGACTGCGCGATCGCGCGCTGATCGGCGTGATGGTTTACAGCTTCGCCCGGGTGAGCGCCGCCGCCGGGTTGCGAGTCGAGGATTACTTCGAGCACGGCAAGCGCGCCTAGCCGCGGCTCCACGAGAAAGGCGGCAAGCGCCACGAAGTGCCGTGCCATCACAACCTTGCGGAGTACCTGGACGCCTGGATCGCGGCGGCCGGCATCGGCGGCGACAAAAAAGGGCCGCTGTTCCGCGCGATCCGGAAGGGCCACAAGCTTACCGAGCATCCGATGGCGCGGGCGGACGTGCTGGCGATGATCAAGCGGCGCGCCGCCGGGGCCGCCCCGCCCTACTCCACCTGCTGCCACACATTTCGCGCGACGGGCATTACGACCTACCTGCAGAACGGCGGCACCCTGGAACACGCCCGGCAGATCGCGGCGCACGAGTCGCCCCGTACGACCAAACTCTATGACCGCACCCAGGACGAGATTTCACTGGACGAGGTCGAGCGGATCAGGATTTGAGACCCGGACAACGCAACGCCATTATTCGCGAATCGGAAGGAAGAGATACCATATCTTTATCCTGCACTCCTTTGAGATCGAGTCTCCAACAGTGCAAGGTCGAGGGACTTGCGAGGTGGTAGATGGCAGACGAGCGAGGGCCGGAAGAGATCCGGCGCTAGACCGCGAAGCGCCGCGCCGCGCCGCGCTGGTGCTGAGTCTGCTTAAGCCCGCGCCAAGAGGCATTCAAAAGATGGCTACCGTCGCATACCGTTATGGCTTGCTTCACCCGCTTGACTGGGACGACGACTGCGAGCGGGAATTGCGGCTTCAGGTCGATCTGTGGAACCGCCTGGTCGAGATCGAACAGGCGCATCGGGAGCGCGTTCGGAGGATTGCGGCCGAGGACGCCGAGGTTGCGAGATTTGAGGCCGAGAGGGGGCAATTGCTTGCCGAACGCCAGCGCCTGCTTGACCAGCGCGCCGCGGCGCGGCGCGCTGCGCGCCGCAAAATTCCGACGCCGGAGATCGATTCGCAGATCGATTCGGCGAGGACAAGGTTGAAGGAACTCACGCAAGAAGCGAAGGAAGCGCGGCGTAGGGCTTACGCCGCCCGCCGCGCCCAACTCCATTCCCTCGACCAGGAGAGGCTGGTGGCCGTCAAGCTTGCGCGCCGGCAATCCGGCCTGTTCTGGTCAAATTACAATGCTGTCATCGGATCCTATGAGGTAGCCCGCCAACGAGCCCTCAAAGAGGGGGCTGAGTTGCGCCGCCAATACTACGGGCGCGATGCAAGGCTTACCAACCAGATACAGGGCGGAGTGAATGTGGAGGACCTGCGGGCTGGGCGGCATTCTCAAGCACGGCTCGGGTCGCGCCCCGAAGGCATGACCAATCGCCACGGCGCGGCTCTGAGCGTTACAGTGCACACTCGGGAAGGGCGCAGGCGCAATGTAACGTGGCCGATCATCCTGCATCGGCCGTTGCCTGCGGACGGCCGCGTTCAGATGGTTACCGTCCTAAGAACCCGCCGCGCGGACCGCTATTACTGGCAGGCGGTATTTACCTGCCGCATTCCGGACTTCCCCGCGTCCCTTCGAATGGGCGGCCGCCTGGCCATCAATATTGGCTGGCGGAGCACGCCGGACGGTCTTCGGCTCGCCACCCTGGTGCGAGACGGTCAGGCGGCTCCGCAGCACATATTCTTGCCGCAGCGAATCCTGGACGGAGCCCAATTATGCGAGGAAGACCAGAGCGACCGGGATACGGCGTTGAACGAAACTCTGAGCTGGCTGTGCGGCCTCGACCTAACCCAGGCGCCGGTGGAGATCCTCACCGCCATTCAGAGCGTTATCGGGCGGCCGCGGCCGGCGGCGCGCCATCTGTTCCACGTCCTGTGGCAATGGCAACAGAGAGCGCCGGATTGGCGGCCGCAGGATCTGGCGGTCCTGCGCGGCTGGAATCGTCTGGATCGGCGGCTGTGGCGCAATATCGCCGAACGGTTTGCCTGGAGACGCGACGCCCGGCTCGATCACTACTGGAAGGAAGCGCGGCGGCTAGTGAATCACTGTGGGGAAATTATTCTGAATGGCCACGATATGTCCGCGACGGCGAAGGCCGGAGAAGACAACCTGCCGGAGCCGGTGCGCCGCTTGCGCGTGATCGCCGCGCCGAGCGTGCTCCGCCAAGTCATCATCAATCATGCCCGCAAAGCGGGCATGGAGATTCGCATCCTGGATATTCCGCATGACGCCTGTGTCGCCTGCGGGGCGCGGCTTGCGCCGCGAACGCGGCCGGCGTTATGGTGGACTTGTGCTGGCTGCGGCGTCCTATTCGACCAGGATGAGCATTACTGCCGGTTGTTGCTGGCTCGCTGTGAGCAGTCCAGTGATCACGAAAACGGCGGCGGCGCTCGAAACCCAACGGCTGCGGATGCAACTCCCGGGCGATGGAAACGCCTCAAGACGGCCAAACTTGCCCGGGTCAACGAGCCGCTCGAAAGTGTGCCGAAAACCCGAGACTGAGCCGGCCGCTTTCGGCGGCGCGGAACAACAGGCGCGCGGTCCTGTGAAAACCGCGACTGAGATGACAGGTCTTCTTACGGGCAAGTATCAGTACGGAACAACAGGCGCGTGGTCCTGTGAAAATCGCGACGAAGGGGATCGTGGCGGATAAGGTAAAGTTATTTTCGGAACAACAGGCGTTAGGTCCTGTGAAAACCGCTACCAGCTGATTGTGATCCGATCGCCCGCTCTGGAGGGCGTTCCGTTCTGAGCCGGTTTGCTTGAAGCCGCCCTTGCCGGCGCGGGGCGCGGTGGTTGGGCCGCAAGACGGGCGCGCTTTGCCCAATTTGGCCTTCGTGGGCAATATAACCGCCCGTGAATGCCCCCATTCTGGAGAGGCCCCCGAAGACTGGACAGTCGAAGGGAGATCGATTGAACCAGGCGGCCGGGCTTATAGGAGGATAGGCCATGGCAAAACGCCAGAGCTTCAACTTCGAGTTCAAACGACGATTGGTGTTGGACTTTCTGGAGGGGTGCACGGGGATGTGGCCTTACCCCATGGAGGTATCCCACGGATGAGTTAGTGTCTGCCGGAAAGGAAGGCGGACATGAAACGAGCGCGGTTTAACTAGGAGCAGATCATCAGCGTCCTGAAGGAAGCCAAGGCCGGAGCGAAGGTCGGCGAGCTGTGCCGGTGGCACGGGATCTCGGACGCGACCTTCCACACCTGGCGGAACAAATACGGCGGCCTCGAGGTCTCGGAGATGCGGCGGCTGCGGCAACTGGAGGATGAAAACCGGCGGCTGAAGTCGATCGTGGCGGACCAGGCGCTGGACCTCCGGGCGCTGAAGGACGTGCTGGCAAAAACGGCTACGGCCCGCAGTGAAGCGAGAGATGGTGGTCGAAGCTATGGCCCATGGGCTATCGCAGCGGCGCGCCTGCGGGCTGATTGAGATCACGCGACGCGGCTTCAGGCGCGTGCCGGCGGCGGACCCTAACCGCGAGTTGCGCGAGCGGCTTAGAGTGCTGGCCGAGGAACGGCGGCGCTGGGGCTGTCCGATGCTATATCAGATGATCCGGCGGGAAGGCTGGCCGGTAAACCACAACCGGATCGAGCGGCTGTATCGGGAAGAAGGGTTGTCACGGCGATGGCGCCGGCAGCGCAAGCGGCTGAGTCATCCGCAGGTGGTGCGGCCGCCGCCGGCGGCGGCGAATCAAGCCTGGGCGCTCGATTTTGTTCACGACAGCCTGATGAGCGGCAGACGGTTCCGCGCCCCGACGATAATCGATGAATGGAGCCGGGAGAGCTTGGCCATCGAGGTCGACGCGTCGCTCACCGGCCAACGGGTAACCAGAGTGTTGAACCACTTGGCGGGCGGCTGCGGACTGCCGGTGGTGCTTCAATCCGACAGCGGCCCGGAGTTCACCAGTCGCGTGCTCGACCAATGGGCCTACGACCACCACGTGCGGCTGGGGTTCATCGAACCGGGCAAGCCGATCCAAAACGCCTTCATCGAGAGCTTCAACAGCCGGCTGCGCGAGGAGTGTCTCAACCAACATGTCTTCACATCACTCGACGACGCGCGCGGCAAGATAGAGCAGTGGCCAATCGATTACAATCGCGCGCGGCCGCACTCGAGCCTAGGCTATCTGACGCCCGAGGAGTTCGGGGCGAAGAATCAGAAGAATCACGGGAGCTCGGCCATCGCGCGCACCGCTTGGCCAGCAGACCAAGAGCTGGCCGGCGCGATGCAACGCGCTCCGGCCTCGGATCCAAAACCCGACAGTTTTTCGACCGCCCTCGGATCATGAAGGGCGACCCGAAAAACCGGGAGGAACAAATCAACCTAAACGATGGCTGACACTAACTTACAAACGGGATACCGCAAGGGGTAAGGCCAGACGCCCGCCGCCTTGGCGTCGCCCTCGCCTGCCGCAGCGCCGGCAGAATTCGTTCTTCTCTTCCAAAGGTTCATTCTTTGCCACCTGCGTGACCTCCTCGACATCGCCCTCAGGACCACGCTTGCCGCCCCACACTCAACTTCCTCGTGGCTCGCCTTTCGGGTTTTGGGTCAGTTTCAATAGCCACACCTCGTGCGCCATTTATTTGCCGCCAGACTTTTGTCACTTCTCTAATGTTTGACGCTCACCGCAGCTAAACGGGTCAATCAATCCAGTCGCCCTGTATTCGCTCGACCAGGCACCTCATTTGCAATGACCCCTTCGCATGAACCTCCGAAATGCCGCGTATGACCCGATTTGGTCATTGGTGAGCAGATTTCTCAAGCACAATACAAACCCCATCCCTATCGTCACCGGGCCTCGCAGAGCACCTGTCCGAGCATTAACGGAGACCTACGACGGCAAAAGCGCGATCATGCAGCAAAGGCACCGCACTCTCGTAGATATCACTCGACAACACCGGTCATTGCATTGAGTCAGTTGTGCGCGTGCCTCATTCTGACCATTGCGGAGAGCTAATCGCTAATGGGTAGTGTCGCGAAG
>JAJYAH010000448.1 GCA_021779635.1 Pseudomonadota bacterium
TCAATATCGCCAGGCGGGAGGCCGCCAATGGCAAGAACCCCGTTTGAGCTGAAAGGCAAAACGGTCTTCGTCGCCGGGCATGGTGGGATGGTCGGGGCGGCGCTGGTGCGCCGGCTCGCGCAGGAAGACATCGAATTGCAGACAGTGGCACGGGGCGAGGTCGATTTGCGCGACCAGGCCGCCGTGTTCGACTGGTTCGCCGGCAAACGTCCGCAGGTGGTGTTTCAGGCCGCGGCGAAGGTCGGCGGTATTGTCGCCAACGATACATTGCGCGGCGAATTTCTCTACGACAACCTGATCATCGCGGCCAATGTGATCCACGCCGCCTATCTCCATGGCGCGGAAAAGCTGATGTTTCTTGGCTCGTCCTGCATCTATCCGAGGCTGGCGCCGCAGCCGTTACGCGAGGATTCGGTGCTGACGGGACCGCTGGAGCCGACCAACGAGCCCTATGCGATCGCCAAGATCGCCGGGATCAAGATGGCCGAGGCCTATCGCAGCCAGTATGGCTCCGATTTCATCAGCGTGATGCCGACCAATCTTTACGGCCCCGGCGACAATTATCACCCCGAATACAGCCACGTCGTCGCCGCACTGATCCGCCGCTTTCACGAGGCCAGGCAGTCCGGCGCCTCCACTGTCGTGGTCTGGGGTACCGGCACGCCGCGGCGGGAGTTTCTCTATGTCGACGATCTCGCCGACGCCTGCATTCATCTGATGAAGAACTATTCCAGCGACCGGCTGGTCAATATCGGCACCGGCGAAGACATCACCATCGCCGAATTCGCCCGCGTGGTCGCCGCGGTTGTCGGCTATGGCGGCGAGATCAGCTTCGATCCCTCGCGGCCCGACGGCACGCCACGCAAATGGCTCGATGTCAGCCGCCTGGCCGCACTGGGCTGGCAGGCGCGCACCTCGCTCAAGGATGGGATCAAGCTGGCGTATCAGGCGTATCTGAGCGAAACGAAGCAAACGGCTGAGTGATTATTTCGTCGTTGCGAGGAGCAAAGCGACAAGCAATCCAGTCTTTGTCGTGTTTAAGTGTTGGATTGTTTCGCTTCGCTCGCAATGACCGTGGAGCGCGGCGGAGTTTTCCCGAGCGCCGCTGCCATCGCCGAAATCAGCGGCTTCATGAAGTAGGCGTCGTTGGCCGGCGAGATGTCGGGGCGCAGGCCGTGGGATGCGAGTTCGTCGGAAACCACCGGCCCCACCGACGCGATCGGCGTGCGCCTCAGGCCCTCGCGCAGCCGCGCCTCGCATCCGTGCGCCTGCGCAACCTCGATCAGGCGGCGAACCTGGCCCGAGCTGGTCAGGGCAATCGCGTCGATGGCGCCGCGCGCCATCTCGTCGATCGCGGTGATGATATTGGTCTCGGCGGCCTGCGCGTCGTAGACATAGGGCAGCACCGGATCGACCTTGGCGCCCTGTGCTGCGATCGCGCCGAGCAGCGCGCTGTGATCCTTGTCCGGATAGAGCTGCAGGCCGAGGCGATGTCCGCGGAGATCGACGCGCGCCAGCATCTCAGTGATGCCTTCGGATGTTGGCTTGTCGGTCGTCACCTGCGGCTCCAGTCCGATCTCGCGCAGTGCCCGGCCGGGCTTGGGTCCGCGGGCAAATTTCCGCATCCGGCCGAGTGCTGCGATGAAATCCTGGTCGACGCCGATCCGCCGCGCGACCTTCATCAGCCGTCGCAGGCCTTCGCCGGTCATCAGCACCAGGTCGTCGCAGGGCTCGGCGATGGCGCGCCGGATCCAGGCCTCGATCGGCGCAGGATTCGGCGCATCGTGGATGGTGAACATCGGACATTGCAGCACGTCGGCGCCCTGTTCCGCCAGCAGGCGGGAAAACTGGGCTTCCTCGCGGGTTTCCAGAATGAGAATGCGATAGCCGTTCAGTCTGTCTGCCATGATTTTGCTCTAACGCCGATCGGCTTCCATTTGTTCATCATGATCCTTCGAGCGGGATTGGCGCAAGGGCGGCACGGGTGATAGAGCAGGGCCGCAAATGCGCAGTTCCAGTCCTTCGAACAGCAGCCAAGTCCGCTCCATGCCCGATCATCAATTCGTGTTGACGTTATCCTGTCCGGATCGTCCCGGAATCGTATCCGCGGTGTCGACATTTCTGGCTCATAACGGGCAGAACATTCTCGACGCCCAGCAGTTCGACGACGTCGAGACCGGTCATTTCTTCATGCGGGTGGTGTTCAATGCCGCCGATCTGGCGGTCGATCTTCCGTCACTGCAAACCGGATTCACCGCGATTGCCGAACGCTTCCACATGGACTGGCAGATGCGCGACCGCGCTACCCGCCGCCGGGTCATGCTGCTGGTCTCGAAGTCCGATCACTGCCTCGCCGATATTCTCTATCGCTGGCGGACCGGCGAACTCGAGATGATCCCGACCGCGATTGTCTCCAACCACCCGCGAGAGACCTACGGCAGTCTCGATTTCGGTGAGGTTCCGTTTCACTATCTGCCGGTGACCAGGGAGACCAAGCAGGCGCAGGAGTCAGCGATCTGGGATCTGGTCGGTCAAACCCGGACCGACCTCGTCGTGCTGGCGCGCTATATGCAAATCCTGTCGGATGAGATGACGGCGAAGCTGTCGGGGCGCTGCATCAATATCCATCACTCGTTTCTGCCGGGCTTCAAGGGCGCGCGGCCCTATCACCAGGCGCATGAGCGCGGCGTCAAGCTGATCGGCGCCACCGCGCATTACGTGACCAGCGCGCTCGATGAGGGGCCGATCATCGATCAGGACGTCGAGCGCATCAGCCATCGCGACACGCCGGAAGATCTGGTGCGCAAGGGCCGTGACATCGAACGCCGCGTCCTGGCGCGCGCGATGCGCCATCACCTTGAAGACCGCGTGATTCTCAACGGCCGCAAGACCGTGGTGTTTATGGATTGAGACGCGTTTACGGATTGAGTCTTGCCGTCACGGCCATGACGTCAATGAACCGGCGCCAGCCCCGCAGAGGGCGATTGGGTTTGGGCCGGATCCTCTTTCGGCGGCGCCGGTGCGAGACGCTTGCGCTCCTGTTCCTTCATGTACTCATCATATTTCGCGGTGCCGGGACGGGGCGGCACATCGGGCGGCATGCCGCCGAGCCATTGGGGAAGCACCTCACCTGTTCCGGCCAAAGAGCTGTTGATCGTGCTGCAGCCGCTCAGGACGCAGGCGGCGAGCATGACGGCGAGCACGATGGCGAGTTGGCGTATGTTGATGGGCATTGGCGAAGCGTCGGAGCCTTTAGGTCATCGGATGGCCTGGATTGGCCGGGGTACCGTGTCCCCGCGGATAACGGCACCGGCCGCGATGCCGTCAGGCGAATATACGGCAGATAGTCATACGGCCGTTAAACCAAGGTTGACGGTATTTGAATACCATTATTTGTGGGACCTGCCCTTGGTCGAAGGTTGAGTGAGTTGAGTGATAGAAGAGAACGAGGCGGTTTGCGCCCATTGTCGTGATTGACAACGTCGCGCGGCTGGGACGCCATGCCGCGCCGATACACGGTTGAATAATCTGGGCTAAGGTGAGGCAAGGGCCGGGGACTCGGTTCGAATTACGAAAAGCCGACGAGGGGAGAGCGTTCATGTTCATTGGCACTAAAATCCTGTCGCAAGCCGCGGTGGGTGTGGCGATATCGGGCGCGGTCGCTCTGGCGCCCGCGCAGGCGCAGGAGACCGTGAAGATCGGCCTGATCCTGCCCATGACCGGCGGCCAGGCATCGACCGGCAAGCAGATCGACAACGCGATCAAGCTGTACATGCAGCAGAACGGCGACAGCGTCGCCGGCAAGAAGATCGAGATCATCCTGAAAGACGATGCCGCCCTTCCCGACAACACCAAGCGCCTCGCGCAGGAACTGATCGTCAACGACAAGGTCAATCTTATCGCCGGATTCGGCGTCACTCCCGCGGCATTGGCGGCAGCACCACTGGCGACCGAGGCCAAGATTCCGGAAATCGTGATGGCGGCCGGCACCTCGATCATCACCGAGCGCTCGCCCTACATCGTACGCACCAGCTTCACGCTGGCGCAGTCCTCCACCATCATCGGCGACTGGGCCGCCAAGAACGGTATCAAGAAGGTCGCGACTTTGACCTCGGACTACGCCCCCGGCAACGATGCGCTGAAGTTCTTCAAGGAGCATTTCACCGCCGGCGGCGGCGAGATCGTCGAAGAGGTCAAGGTCCCCCTGGCCAATCCGGATTTCGCGCCGTTCCTGCAGCGGATGAAGGATGCCAAGCCCGACGCCATGTTCGTGTTCGTTCCGGCGGGGCAGGGCGGCAACTTCATGAAGCAATATGCCGAGCGCGGGCTCGACAAGAGCGGCATCAAGGTGATCGGCCCCGGCGACGTCATGGACGACGATCTGCTCGACGCCATGGGCGACGCTGCGATCGGCGCCGTCACCGCGCATTTGTACTCGGCCGCCCATCCCTCCGCGATGAACAAGGAGTTTGTCGCCGCCTACAAGAAGGCCTTTGGCAGCCGCCCTGGTTTCATGGCGGTCAGCGGCTATGACGGCATTCACCTGATCTATGCCGCGCTCAAAAAGACCGGCGGCAAGACCGATGGCGATGCGCTGGTCGGGGCGATGAAGGGGATGAAGTGGGAAAGCCCGCGCGGTCCGATCTCGATCGATCCGGAAACCCGCGACATCGTGCAGAACATCTATATCCGCAAGGTCGAAAAGGTCGACGGCGAGCTCTACAACGTCGAATTCGAGACCTTCGAGGCCGTCAAGGACGCCGGCAAGACGAAGAAGTAGGTGCCGCTAAACCTCCGTCCATGTTCGGCTTGTTCATCTCAACTCGTCCTGCCCGGGCTCGTCCCGGGCATCCACGTCTTTCTTCACCTCGACGTGAGGGAAGACGTGGATGGCCGGGACAAGCCAGGCCATGACGGCGTAGGATGTGCCGCTTCTCAAAGCCCTGTAACCTCGACTAAGCCAATCCCATGACCACGCTGTTTACCATCCTGTTCGACGGCGTCGCCTACGGCATGTTGCTGTTCGTGCTGGCCTGCGGCCTGGCCGTCACGCTCGGACTGATGAACTTCGTCAACCTCGCCCATGGCGCATTTGCCGTGACGGGCGGATATGTCTGCGCGGTGCTGGTCAACCAGTTCGGCTGGCCGTTCTTTGCAGCACTTCCGCTGGCGTTTGTCGCCAGCGCCCTGGTCGGCGTGGTGCTGGAGCGCTCGCTCTATCGCCACCTCTATAACCGCAGCCACCTCGATCAGGTGCTGTTCAGCGTCGGCCTCGTCTTCATGTCGGTCGCGGCGGTCGATTACATCATGGGGTCGTCGCGGATTTTCATCAAGCTTCCGGCCGCACTCGAGGGACAGATCGATTTCTTCGGCGTCGGCATCGGCCGCTACCGGCTGATGATCATCGTGATCTGCGGATTGCTGACGGCAGGGCTTCAATTGGTGCTGGCGCGGACCCGGTTCGGCAGCCGGCTGCGGGCGGCGGTGGACGATCCGCGCGCCGCCAGCGGGCTCGGCATCAACGTGCCGCAGGTGTTTGCCTTCACCTTCGCGTTCGGATGCGGTCTTGCCGGATTGGGCGGCGCGCTGAGCGCGGAGATCCTCGGGCTCGATCCGTACTTTCCGCTGAAATTCATGATCTACTTCTTGATCGTGGTGACCGTCGGCGGCTCCTCCAGCATCACCGGGCCGTTCCTCGCCTCATTGCTGCTCGGTATCGGCGACGTCGCCGGCAAATACTACGTGCCGAAGCTCGGGCCGTTCGTGATCTACACCATCATGATCGTCGTTCTGATCTGGCGTCCGAACGGCCTGTTCGGCCGCGTCGCCTCGCGTTGACGCCGACATGACCGCGCCAGCCGACGTCGGATATTATGCCCAGCAGCACGCGCGCTGGCGCTGGAGCGAGATCGCGTTCTGGATTCTCGTGCTGGCCTGCGCGCTGCTGTTTCCCTCCCGCTATCTCATCATGACGGAAATCGTGCGGCTCGCGCTGTTCGCGCTGTCGCTCGACCTGATCCTGGGCTACGCCGGTATCGTATCGCTCGGCCATGCCGCGTTCTTCGGGATCGGCGCCTATGGCGCCGGATTGCTCGCGCTGCACGGCGT
>JAJYAH010000449.1 GCA_021779635.1 Pseudomonadota bacterium
TCCTGCACGTTCGGCGGCAGGAGCAGTGTCTGATCGATATTCCAGGGGCGAAAATACTTGCTCATAGCCCAAGGTTGAATCAGACTCGCTCAGAATTGAACAGCGACTATGCGGACAGGCTCCTAGCGGCTGTCGTTTCTGCAGCGGCGCCGGCCGATGCCGGCGTGCGCTTCGCGCTCGTCATCGGCAACGGCAAATATGTCAACGCGCCGGCGCTGGAAAACCCCGCCAACGACTCAGCCGATCTCGCCAAGGCGCTGCGCGGCGTCGGCTTCGAGGTCATCGAGCAGCAGGATGCGTCGCGCGAGGCGATGACCAAGGCGCTGCGCGAGTTCTCCGCCCGCCTGCGCGGCACCGAGGTCGCACTGTTCTTCTATGCCGGCCACGGCATCCAGTTGAACGGCGAGAACTATCTCCTGCCCGTCGACGCCGACATCCAGAGTCCTGCGGATGTGCGCTTCAACACCGTCGATCTCACCGACATCCAGCAGGAGATGGAGGGGAGCGGACGCGTCAACATCATCATCCTCGATGCCTGTCGCAACAATCCCTTCGCCGACCGCCTTGCCCAGAGCGGCCGCGCGGCACCCTCGCGCGGCCTCGGCCGGATCGACGCGGCGGGGGAAGGCTCGCTGATCGTCTATTCGACGCAACCCAACAACGTCGCGCTCGATCGCGCCGGGCGCAACTCTCCCTTCACCGCCGCATTGCTCAAGCATGTCATCACGCCCAAGGCGCTCGACTATTACGAGAAGGCAATCGAGGGCGGCAGTTCGTTTTCGCTCAACCAGCTCGGCGTCATGTATTTCTCCGGCAAGGGCGTCGAACGCGACTACCACGCGGCGGCCGAATATTTCAAACAGGCCGCCGACCTCGACGACGGCTATGCGCTCAAATTCCTGGCCAACATGAACGAGCGCCGCCTGCTCGGCGGCAAGAATCTGGAGCAGGCTGGGGCGCTCCGCGCCCGCGCGCAGCAGGTCGACCCCGACAGCCAGAACCCCGACGTGCCGCCCCCCGCCACGACGCCCGTGCGCCATGTGGCCTCGGGCCGCTCACACACCATCGTCATCCGCCGCTACCGCTTCATAGGCTGCACCTGGATGTGGTGCTGACCGGCGCGCAGGCGATAGCACCAGACGTTACGGCTTCTCGAACAGTATGCCAAGGACAGGCCACACCGGGGCGAGGGCTGTACGCGCACGCTCGATCCGTTTGTCGAATTCAGTTTTGGAGGAGGACAATTCGGCTTTCTTATAGGCAAGGTAGTCGCGGCTGCTGTGGCAGAGGCCTTTATGGCCTGTTAGTATATTAGCCGAAAGGTGTGAACGACCCTGTCTATCTCGCGGCAAGCGTCCTAACCTTCGCCGGACGACGACATCGATTGAGCCACGTTGAAAGCCCTACTTGATCCGCCTGAACCGCACACTCTTGCCGTCGGCGAGTCTGGTCGATGGACACGTTACCTGGATTTGCGGCCGGACCCCCGGCTGAAGGGATCGATGACCGCGACTCGCGTGGGCTCGAAATCCGAGACATTGCGCGTTACCACGGTAAGCCCGTGTTCGAGTGCCGTCGCCGCGATCATGAGATCCGCACTGTCATTGCCAAGAGCGGCGCTCAGGGCGCCCCAACGCCGCGCGGCTCGCAGGTCGAATGGCACGACCCTTTCGCCGTAGAGAGTCAGGACCCGGTCCAGCCAGTCCGCAAGAGCGCCTGCAAAGCCGGGATCGGTAGCGCGCTGTCGCGCAATGCCGCGCTCTATTTCGCCAATGCTGATGACGCTCAGGAAGAGATCGGTCGCGCGCTGCTGTTCGAACCACTTCACGACCATCGGATCACGCTCCCGCCTGCGCAGTTCGGATAGCGTGACGGTATCGATCAGAAACATCAGAGATCGAGATCGCGCATCCGCACACTACGGCGCGGAAATTCCCCGTTGTCCTGCGGCATGGCCAGCAGCACATCGGCAAAGGACGGCGCCTGTGCACGTTCGAGATGGCGCAGGCGCTCGTATTCCACCACATCCATGACGACCACGGCGGGTTTACCGTGCTTGGTGACCGTCTGCGGCATGCGCCTCGCGGCCTCGACGACCTCACTGAAGCGATTCTTCGCGTCCTGCACCGACCAGTTGCGCCGAACCATGCCCAGAGCCTCATATTCTAGCTAGAATATCTAGCTAGAGTCTGATGAGAAGTCAAGGCAAACGGCCCACGGGCTGGGCAGCCGACAGAAAACGCTACTTCATCCGCTTGAACCGGACGCTCTTGCCGTCGGCGAGCCGGGTGGCGACGTAGCCGCCGGCAAGGCAGGCCTCGCGCTGCGGCATCTTCTCCTGCGGGCTGCGCAGCGTTTCCCACCACGAGGCGCGGTGCGCCGCGCGCGGCAGTGCCGCATCGATGATCTCCTCGATCTCGTCGAAGCGCAGCACGAATTCGGGCCGCGTCTGCTTCTTCAGATAATCGCGCAGCGCGTCGTAATCGTTCACGGGCGGTCCAGATATGTCTTCATCTCCGCGCGCAGGCCGTCGCGCAGATCGGCGCGCGCCAGGCCGAACGCGATGTTGGCGCGCAGGAAACCGGCCTTGGAGCCGCAATCGTGCCGCTCGCCCTCGAACTCGACGCCGTAGAAGCTTTGCGTCTTGGCCAGCCCGATCATCGCGTCGGTGAGCTGGATCTCGCCGCCGGCACCGCGCTCCTGGGTTTCCAGGATCTTGAAGATCTCCGGTTGCAGGATGTAGCGCCCGGTGATCGAAAGATTCGACGGCGCGGTGCCCTTGGGCGGCTTTTCGACCATGCCGTCGACCTCGAACACATGGCCCTGTTCGAGGCGCTTGCCGACGCCGCAAATGCCGTATTGATGGGTGAGATGCGCCGGCACTTCCTCCACCGCGATCAGGTTGGATTTGTCGCCGAGCTTGCCCGCAGCTTCAATCATCTGGGCGAGACAACCCGGCGTGTTCAGCACCAGTTCGTCCGGCAGCACCACCGCGAACGGTTCGTTGCCGACGATGTCGCGGGCGCACCACACCGCATGACCGAGGCCGAGCGGCGCCTGTTGCCGGGTGAAGCTGATGGCGCCGGCCTCGGGCTGGTCGCGCGCCAGAACCTCCATCTCGGCCTTCTTGCCGCGCGCGGCAAGCGTGGCGTCGAGCTCGAACATCCGGTCGAAATGATCCTCGATCACCCCCTTGTTGCGGCCGGTGACGAAGATGAAATGTTCGATGCCGGCTTCCCGCGCCTCATCGACCACATACTGGATCAGCGGCCGGTCGACGATGGTCAGCATTTCCTTCGGCATCGCCTTGGTGGCGGGCAGGACGCGGGTGCCGAGACCGGCCACCGGGAAAACAGCTTTGCGGATTTTCATGGCGATGTCGTGGAACCTTCAGCGGGGAGGTGGAACATAGCGGCTTGATCGCCTGTTGGTAGCCGGTTTGCGGGCCCGAACAAAGGCGGATTCACCACCTCCATGGACAAGAATCACGCGACAAAAAACCGCCTTGTTAAGCTATTGGAAACCTCGACGAGGCCTCCTGAAAGCGGGGTGTTCAGGGACGGTGCAGGCAGGACATGACGGGATCGATGGCACGATGGGCGAAACTGCGAAGCGGCGCGGTCATCATGACGGCGGCGCTGTTGCTGTGTGGCGAGACGCACGCGCAGTCCTCCGGCGGCGGCCCGTTCAGCTTCTTCGATAACGTCTTTACCGGCTCGCTGTCGAAAGGCAGCCAGACCCCGCCGTCGGGGCAGCGGGCGGGAACCTCGGCGCAGGCGCAGCCGGCGCCCGCCGCGAGCAGCGCGCCGCAGCCATGGAGCGGCGAGGACGGCGCCTCCGGCCATCCCTTGATGACCGCGAGCGCGATCCGCGAGGCGGCGGCGAATTTCGATCATTGCGTCGCCTCGATGTGGCCCGACGCCGCACGCCGCGGCATCTCGCAACAAAGCTTCGAGCGCTTCACCGCCGGCCTGACGCCAGATTTGCGCATCATGGATCTGATGGATTCGCAGCCGGAATTCACCAAGTCGATCTGGGATTATCTCGACATTCTGGTCAACGACAACCGCGCCGCCAAGGGCCGCGAAATCCTGGCCAAATACAGGCCGCAATTCGACGCGGCGGAGAGGACCTACGGCGTCGACCGTTATGTGGTCGCGGCGATCTGGGGCATCGAATCGAACTACTCGACCCAGATGGGTGATCGCAGCGTGCTGCAATCCACCGCGACCCTGTCCTGCATCGGCCGCCGCCAGAGATATTTCAGGGACGAGTTCCTCTCGGCGCTGGAAATCCTGCACCATGGCGATCTGCGTCCCGAACAGATGCGCGGTTCCTGGGCCGGCGCGTTCGGGCCGACGCAATTCATGCCGACGGCGTTCAAACGTTACGCAGTCGATGCCGACGGCGACGGCCGCCGCGACGTGGTCGACGACCCCGCCGATCTGATCGCTTCCACCGCCAACAACCTGAAAAAGGACGGCTGGCAGCCCGGCCAGACCTGGGGCTTTGAGGTCGCGGTGCCGCCCGGGTTCAATTACATGCTGGCCGACCGCGCCAGGGCGATGACGGTGGCGCAGTGGGAACATCTGGGGCTCAAGCGCCCCGGCGGCCAGCCCTTCCCGCATCCGGCCGAAAAGGCCTATCTGCTGGCGCCGGCCGGCGCCGAGGGCCCCGGGTTCCTGATGCTGCAGAACTTCCGGGTGATCATGAAATACAACCCGGCGGAAGCCTATGCGCTGGCGATCGGCCACTTCGCCGACCGGCTGCGCGGCGGGGCGCCGTTCGTACAGCCCTGGCCGCGGCAGGAGCGGGAATTATCGCGTGCCGAGCGGCTGGAACTGCAGCAGTTGCTGGCCCAGCGCGGCTTCTATCGCGGCGTCCCGGACGGCCAGCTCGGGGGCCAGACCAGGGATGCGTTGCGCAGCTTCCAGGCCTCGATCGGCGCCGCTGCGGACGGATTTGCCTCCTCCGACGTGCTGGAGCGGCTGCGCGGGCATTGAAACACGGCCCCACGGCCCCAAAAGTAACCTTGAAAACGACAATGCCGCAGCAACCTTGACGGCGGCGGCGATGCCCGGCTTATGGTGGAGAATCTGCCCGCTTGCGGCCTGATTCCGCTACTATATAGCGGTTGCCTGATCTGCCATGACGATCGAAACGCATGCCAAATCCGAAGTCCTTTTTCCGGGTTTTCACCGAAAGCGGCCCGCTGATCGCGTTGGCTGTCGCGGTGATGCTGCTGGCCGGGATCGCCGGACCGGCATCGGCGCAGTTTTTTAATTTCGGCTTCGGCGGACCGCCCCGGCCTCCACAAGGGCTGCCGCAACGCGGCGGCGCACCTAGCGGATTCGGTTGGCCGGGTGGCGATCTGTTCGCACCATTTCAGCAGCAGGCGCCGAAACGAATCCGCGAGGATTATTCTCGCGCGCCGCCACCGGAGAAGCGCGAGACCGTGCCGGAGCGCAACGTGCTGGTGCTCGGCGACGGCATGGCGGACTGGCTCGCCTACGGTCTTGAGGACACCTATGCCGATCAGCCCGACATGGGCGTGATCCGCAAGCCAAAGACCTACTCCGGTCTCATCAAATATCAGCCCAAGGGCGATCCGGCCGACTGGGTCGCCGCCGCCAAGGGCATCCTCGCAACCGAGAAACCCGAAGCCATCGTCGTTATGCTCGGTCTCAACGACCGCATCTCGATGCGCGAGCCTGCGGTCGATAAAACCGACGCCAAGTCGACCGAGAAAAAGGACGCCCGCGTCAAACCGGAGGCCAAGCCTGCGGACGCGAAACCCGGCGTGAAGCCGGATGACGCCGCGGGCAAGCCAGGCGAAAAAGCCGTCGACACTGAATTGCCGCCGGACGATGCCGCCGACAGCGACGCGCCGCCGGTCACCGCGCCGGAGAAGAGCACGCGCTCGCCGAACGGCCTCTATGAATTTCGTGAGGAGCGCTGGGTCGAGCTCTACAACAGGAAAATCGAGGAACTGATCGCCGTCTTGAAGTCCAAGGGCGTGCCGGTGCTGTGGGTCGGACTTCCCGCAGTGCGCGGCACCAAGACGACTGCCGACATGCTGTTCCTGGATTCG
>JAJYAH010000450.1 GCA_021779635.1 Pseudomonadota bacterium
GTTCGACGAAGTGGTGCCGGCGGCGGGATCGATCCACAGCGCGGTGCTCATTGCGCCAGCGCGGATGGCCGAGCTGGTCGCTGCCGAATGGGTTGATGTCTGCGAGGATCGCCGGTAGGCGCCCGCGCTTCCATTATTCGTAAGACCTCAAGCCATCGGCGCGACGTCGCGGCGCGGCCGGATCGGGCGTACCGGCATTCGACTCAAATACGGCGCGGCACCTTCCGCTGAGCTGCGGGGTGTTTTGCCGCAAGCACGCGACGATGCGATTGACGTCCGGTATCTGTTGGCCGCACAGCCGGAAAACGTCCGGTGTGCAGGCAAGCTGCTGTTCCATCGTTCCCGGATATTGCTGTGAAAAAGCGGGATTCTGAATGGCGATGCCACATCCGATCGATAGCGTGAGGCCCAGGAAAATTCGGCAGGTTCGCATGTGCCAATCCCTCTTTCGGACTCAGTTGGCGTGAACGTTCCGTCGGCAGACCGCTTCATCTCATGCCTGAAAATAAAATTAGTCATTTTTGAATAAACAGAACCTGGGAAAACAAGGAGGACCCGGGAAAATAACTGAGACTTCGGAAGGTTCTCGCTGAACAACAAAACGTGAAATCGGCACCGTCTTCAGCCCGCCGAACTGCGCTTCCTGGTGCCGGCGAAATGCCTTGCCAGAAAATCCGCCAATGCCTCAACGCGGGCGGGACGCGGGCCACCTGGCGGCATCAACAGATGCACCGCGCCCTCGGTTTGCTTCCAGCCCTTCAGGATCACTTCGACCTCGCCCGAGGCAATGGCGTCGCCGACAATGAAATCGGGCAGGTCGGCAATGCCGAGGCCGGCCAGCAACGCCGGCATCAGCGCCTCGCCATTGTTGACACGCAGCGGCCCGGCGGGCCGCACGCTGGCCTGCTCGCCGGCAGCGTTGGTGTAGTGCCAGGCGCCCGCCGTAGAGAGATAGGCATAGCCGAGACATTTGTGTTGCGCGAGATGCATCGGATGCGTCGGCCGGCCGTGGCGCTTGAGATATTCGGGCGACGCCACGGTGTAGCGTGGCATCGCGCACAGCCGCCGCGCGATCAACGACGAGTCCGGCAGGCTCGCGATCCGCAAGCCCGCATCGAAGCCCTCGCCGATCAGATCCACCATGGCATCGCTGAGATGAAGGTCGATCGCGACGTCGGGATAAGCCTTAAGAAACTCCGGCAGGATCGGCGCCACCTTCCGGATCCCGAACGTCATCGGCACCGCGAGGCGTACCAGCCCGCGCGGCGCCGCCGATTGCGCCAGCGCTTCGTTCTCCGCCGCCTCGCCGTCGGCCAGCAGGCGCGCGGCGCGCTCCGACAGCTTTTGCCCGGCATCGGTCAAGGCAAGACGCCGCGAGGTGCGGTTGAACAGCCGGGCGCCGAGCCTCGCCTCCAGCCGGCTGACGGCCTTCGATACCGTGGCCCTGGACAATCCCAGTTCGCTGGCCGCCGCCGCAAATGACCGCAATTCCACGACTTTTGCAAAAATCGCGAGGCCTTCGAAATCAGGAAGCTGTGCCATCGGGTAGTCCAACAAGGTCTATTTTGGAAACAATGTGTTTCCTTGGTTTCTATTTATGCACTGTTCGGAAGCGCATATCCAGACCTCAACGGAACTCAAAGGAGGCTCCCATGATCGAACTTAGACCCTTCAGCAAACTCGGCAGCGCCGATCACGGCTGGCTGAAAGCCAAGCACCATTTTTCATTCGGCAGTCACTATGACCCGGCCAATATGGGCCATGGGGCCTTGCGGGTGTGGAACGACGACGAGATTGCGCCGAACACCGGCTTTCCCGCCCACCCCCACGCCAACATGGAAATCATCACCTATGTCCGTGAAGGCGCGATCACCCATCAGGACAGTCTCGGCAACAAAGGACGCACCGAGGCGGGCGACGTGCAGGTGATGAGTGCCGGCTCCGGCGTCCGTCACTCCGAATACAATCTCGAGCCCGCCAAAACCAAGATCTTCCAGATCTGGATCGAGCCGACCACGCATGGCGGGCCGCCGACATGGGGCGCGAAGCCGTTTCCGAAATCGGATCGATCCGGCAACTTCGTCACCATCGCCAGTGGATTCGAAGGCGACAAGGGCGCGCTGCCGATCCGTGCCGACGCGCGGGTGCTTGCCACCACGCTGAAGGCCGGCGAGAGCGCGGAATATGCTCCCGGCAAAACGCGCAATCTCTATCTGGTGCCGGCAGCGGGCGCAGTGGACATCAATGGCGTCCGCGTCAACGCCCGTGATGGCGTCGCGATCCGCGACGAGGCGCGGCTCAAGATCACGGCGCTTGAAGATTCCGAACTGGTGCTGGTCGACGCGGCGTGAGCCGAGCCAGCGCAGCAACATGACAACGCCGTGCGCGGGCTTGGCCCGCGCACCTATCTGGTTCGGAACGGCGTTGCGAACACGATGGCTTGTCGAACCGGGCCGGACAACGACGCCTCGAATAAATCAAAACACCCGCAAACCCACGGAGACCAACCATGACAAAAGTTCTAGTGCTGTATTATTCCGCCTACGGTCATATCGAGAAAATGGCGAATGCCGTAGCCGAGGGCGCCCGCGGAGCCGGCGCGTCGGTCGACATCAAGCGCGTGCCCGAACTGGTGCCGCCGGATGTCGCGAAAGCGTCATACTTCAAAGTCGATCAGGCCGCAGCGGTCGCGAAGATCGAAGACCTCGCCAATTACGACGCGATCATTGTCGGCACCGGCACGCGTTTCGGCCGGATGTCGTCACAAATGGGGAATTTCCTCGACCAGGCCGGCGGCCTCTGGGCCAAGGGCGCGCTGCACGGCAAGGTCGGCGGCGCCTTCACCTCGACGGCGACCCAGCACGGCGGCCAGGAAACCACGCTGTTCTCGATCATCACCAATCTGATGCATTTCGGCATGATCATCGTCGGCCTGGATTACGGCTTTGGCGGCCAGATGAAGCTCGACGAGATCACCGGCGGCTCGCCCTATGGCGCGACCACCATTGCCGGCGGTGACGGCAGCCGCCAGCCCAGCGAAAACGAGCTCGCGGCCGCGCGCTATCAGGGACGCGTGATCGCGGAGACTGCGAAAAAACTGCATGGCTGATGCCTCGTGGGCGGCATTCTCTTCGGCGAGTGCCGCCCCATTTGCCCAAGAGCGCGATCAGGCAGCGGACTAAGACTTTGCAGCGGGTCGCGTTTCCGGGCTGTAGCGAGCGCATACGCCGGCTCATCGTGCGCGCTTTTGGGAACAACGGACTTCGCCATGATCGAATTTCTCTTTATCTATCAACTGGCGCGCAATCCGCTGCAGGCGATGACTCGGCGCTGGTGGTGCCGCAGCCTCTACCGCGCTACGCACGGCAAGCGTCGATGCCCGGAATGCAGCCATTCGTAGCGTCGTGGATTTGGTTAAACCCTGACCGGCGAGGCCGGGGAACCTAACGGCGCTCACCGGGTTGGGTCACGGCCCCCGCGCCTGGAGATTGCGAAATGACCAGCAAGCCCGATCCCAAGAAGACCGACAAGGGTACCAAGAAGCGCCCCGCCATGCCGCATCCCGGCATGATGGGCGACGGCACTGAAGAGCAGAACCTTGGTCAGCCCGGAAATCCCGCAGCCCGTATCAAGGAAGATGAAGTGGACGCCGCCTTCGCCAAGGGTGCGAAGAAGTAACGGGGTAGCATCCACCCCCAATCGCTCCGGGTTCGACTATAAAGGCCGGGCCGGCTCGTGCCCGGCCTCGTCATGTGAGGGAATGCCGATGACCGTCTTTTGCGGTGACAGATGAGCAACATCCCGCAAGTGCCGTGGCCGGAATTGCCCACCGCCGAGTGGCGCGAAACCTATGCGACGCTGCATCTGTGGACCCAAATCGTCGGCAAGATCCGCCTTGCGCGCGCGCCCTGGCTCAATCACTCTTGGCACGTTGCGCTTTACGTCACCGCGCGCGGTCTGACGACCTCGCCAATTCCGGACGGCACGCGCACGTTCCAGATCGACTTCGACCTCATCGACCATGATTTGCGGATTGCAACCAGCGACGGCAACAGGCGGCGCTTTGCCCTGGCCGGACAATCGGTCGCGAGCTTCCATGCGGCGGTAATGGCTGCGCTTGCAGACCTCGGTATTCACATCGCCATCGACGAGATGCCGAACGAATTGCCGGAGCCGATCCGGTTTTCGCTGGACAGGAAGCACGCGTCCTACGATCCGGACGCGGTGCGGCGCTTTCTGCAAATCCTGGTCAATGCCGATCGCGTGTTCAAGCAATTCCGCACCGGCTTTCTCGGCAAGGCGAGCCCGGTGCATTTCTTCTGGGGCAGCTTCGATCTCGCGGTGACACGCTTTTCGGGCCGCCGCGCGCCGCGGCATCCCGGCGGGGTACCTCATCTATCCGATGCGGTGGCTTGCGAAGCCTATTCCCACGAAGAGAGCAGCGCCGGATTCTGGCCGGGGAGTGGCGCGATCGACTACCCTGCGTTCTATTCCTATGCCTATCCCGAACCTCAAGGCTACCGCGCCACGCCGGTGCGGCCCGCTGCGGCATTCTTCAGCGAAGCGCTCGGCGAATTCATCCTGCCCTATGACGCGGTACGCACGGCCACGCGGCCGGACCAGGCGTTGCTCGAATTTCTGCAAAGCACCTATGAGGCCGCGGCCAATGCCGCAAAGTGGGACCGCGATGCGCTGGAATGCGCGCCGGGGCAGCCAGGCCTGGTGCGGCAGGTTTAGTTTGCTTTGCTAATTTTCTTCGCGCGAGGACGGCCTGCCGAGGGCGCGGCCCAGCCGCACAGCCAGCCGCGGGTGGCGCCGGAGTTCGCGCACGGCGCGGTCGCGCCATTCGTAGGGCAGTCCACGCCAGCTCAACGCCGCGGTGATATCGGCAAGCGGCATCGGCACCACGCCGAACCGGCGCTTGTAGGCATAATTGCCGACGCTGAAATCGAATTGCCGGACACCATCCCGATGCAGCGCGGCCATGGTGCGTTCGATGATCAGCCGCCCGGGCGAGCAGTTCGACCATTTTTCGCCGGCATTGCTGATCCGCACCATTACGTAACGCGAATCGACGCGGATGCCGAGCAGGGTCGCGACCACCTCCTCGCCGGCGGTCAGCGCCGACAGCACGGCATAGCCGCCGCGAAGGTTTTCGCCGACAAGATTGCGGTAGAACGCAGCACAGGTCTCGCCGTTGAGAATGAAGTTCAATCCGAGATGCTGCATCCGCGCACCCTGCTGAATCTCCATGGTCGCAAGGATGCGCAATGCATGGCTTCTGTCGCTGACAATCTGGAACGCCGCGGCGGGATCGCGCCTGAACACGCGCCAGCTTCGCTCCAGCTCCTTGCGCACGGTTCGCTCCAGCGAATGGCGGTAAGCGTCGAAGTCCTCGCCGGTCACGACAACGTTGCCATTGAGAGAAGAGGGCTTTGCGCCATCCAGCAGCGTCAGCGGATTGGGCTTGCCGTCGAGATCGGCCGGCATCTTGCGCAGCCGAATGAGATCGGCACCGCCGGGCATCCGCCGCAGCGTGACCAGAAGATCGCGCCACAGCGCACGCGCCGCTCCTGCATCGCGCGGCGCCGCCGGCCCCAGCATCGGCGCGTTGTAGTCGGTCAACTCGAGATCAGCGAATTCAACAATCCGGACGCCGTTCTGCAGCCGCCGAACCAGCGGCAACAAGGCGGCGTGCTCGGATGTCAAGGCGTCCGATATTACCGCGATGAGCGGCTCGACGTGATCGATATGGGCGAACGCCCTGTACCATGCGTCAAGCCAGCGAGGATCCTGAAACAGCGTCAACGGGCGGACATCGCTGCAACGCGCGAGCGCCTGTTTCCAGTCGCGGACCAACTCGACGCGGAAAGCCGCCGTGCGATGAACTCCTCGCGCGCCCGGATGCCGTGGCTCTGCCGTCAACGCCGTCATTGCAAATCAAACTATCTCAGGCCGCCTTCGGCAGATCGATGATCTTGCCGGGTTGGGCGGCGTCAAGCCGGAACTCGGTCGGACGACGCGCCTGGCGTTGGCGCTTCACCCAACCGCTGTCACGATAAAGCTTTTGCATGACCGCCTTAGCA
>JAJYAH010000451.1 GCA_021779635.1 Pseudomonadota bacterium
CGACGAGGTGCGCTATCTGTTCAAGATCGCCGCGATCAAGGGCTATTGCCGCCGCGCCAATGTCGAGAAGGTCGATGCCGGGCCGAAGGGCGTGGTGATCACGTTCCGCGACAACAAGTTCGCCCAACCGGACCGGCTGGTCTATTTCATCCGCCAGCATGGCCAGGCGGCGAAGGTGCGGCCGGACATGAAGGTGGTGTTCTTCCAGGAATGGGAGACTCCGGAGGAGCGCCTCGCCGGCACCACCGAAGTGTTGCGCCAGCTCGCCAATCTCGCCGAGGACCGCAAGGCGGCCTAAATGTTGCGCCTACGCTCCGAAGCTCCGGCAAACGACAGCGTGCAGAACGACCGCCGGCGTTGCCGCCGACGGCCGCTGCCATTCAATGCTCAAACGCAACGTCTGCTTGGGGTATTTGGATTACTTGGGATATTTGAAT
This sequence comes from Pseudomonadota bacterium, assembly GCA_021779635.1. The sequence goes on from JAJYAH010000451.1 coordinate 438, forward strand.
TCGGGCGCCTCCTTCAGCGCTTCCTTGGTGGTGTTCATCGTCGCCCGCCACTTGTTGTCTTTGCTGTCGTAGCGAACGTCGACCGAAGACGGCGATACCGCGACGTAGTGCTCGCCCATACCGAGGAACCCGCCGACCGAAAGGATAAGCGCGTCAACCTGATGGTTCTTGATCGCAAGATCGGTGATCTCGCCGATCGATTCGTCCTTCTGATTGTAGACGTTCAGGCCCTTGAGTTTCGAACTGAACATCTCGTCTTTCGACACCGTCGAGAATTTGGCGTCGGCCGGCGCGGTTCCGACTGTTTTGGAATCTTGCGCAAACGCCGGGCTTGCCAGCAAGGCAAGGGAAGCTGCGATCAGTACAATTTTTTTCATGATAGTCCTCCAGTGCAGGATCGATGCTCTACAATGCGAGGCCGTAACAAACGTTCCGAAGTAGATTGGAAAGTTTTAGGACGCTGCGCGGCGGGCTTCGTCGTGGAGCCGCGCCAGCAGCGACTTCGCGGAATCGCTGGGCTGCAAGGTCGCGAGCGTCACGACCGGCTCCGATCGCGCGTCGCGTTTGCCGTGGCTGGTGTGCCGCATCACGCTGGCGAGCCGCCGCGCAATCATGTGGGCGGTGCGCAAATCGGTCTCGGCAAACGCCACGATAACGGATCCGTCATCCTGAACCGCGCCGAAATCCATTTGCCGCATCAAACGACTGAGAATCCGCGCACCGTCGATCTGTGCGCGCTCATGGCCGGGCTCGAAGGCGAAACGAGCCAACGACAAGCCGCCGCCGCGCGACACCGTTTGATAGACTGCGGTAGCGAGGTCGCGATGGAAGGCCGCCGAAGTGAGCAATCCGCTGCGGGCGTCGAGCAAACCGTCAGCGTCAATCGATCGGAGCGTCCGGCTCAGATGCGCCTCGAGCGCATGCTGGCGGATCAGCGGCGACGCGTTGGCGGCGATGCGCTCGGGGGCGCCGGTTATGAATTCGAGATTTGGCAGATCGTAGGCCGGCGTCAATCCATCCGCGGTCACCACGACGGGCAGATTGCGAAAGCGCGCGTCTTCGGTCAGCACAGTGAGGAAGGCATCCATCACGCGCACGCTGAAACCTTCGCCGAGAATGATGCCGTCGATGTCACGCGCATTGAGATGCTTCGCCGCGGCCTCGATGCTGAGAGCGCCGAGGACGCCCATCCGCTCGCCCAGCGACACGGACAGCGCCGGATAGGCCGCGCCACGGCCGATCAGCAGCACGGTGGCGTCGCGAGCCGGATCGGTGTCCGACAGCTGTTTTCGCCCCGTCGCGTCGTCGTCGAGCCGGCGCATCACGGTGGCATGCAATGTCCTGACCCGCAGCGCCGCGCGGAGGCGCGCGGTCAGGCGGTCGAAATTGTCTCCGACTTGCGAAAACGGAATCGCGTTTTCAGGCAACGCCATTCCGGGATCGATGGCGATCAGCGGAACATAAGGCTGCCGTGCGGCGATCTGCTTCGCAAGCGGCTCGAGGCCGGGCCCGACGGCTTCGGACGTTGCGACCAGAACCGCGGCCGGCTGAAGCTGCTCGACGGCGTGCGATGCGTCTGTCCAGGTGGTGTCGATGATCGGAAATATCTTGGCATCGCTGAGCGCGGTTGCGAGCGACTGCCGCTCAGCGGTCGACACCACAATAATCGGGCCTTGCTGGGACATCAAAAACTCGGATCGACGCGGTCGGTTGAAAGGCCGGATGCTAATTTGCCGGCCTTAATGCCGCGTCAACGAAGTCGGCCGATTTGATCAGAGCGTTTTCGAGCGGCGCGATCCGGGGGGCGCGGGAAGAAATTGCAGAAAAGCCAGGGCCTCTAGCTGACCCGGTCGCGAAACGCTTCCACCATCAGCGGGTTAAGCCCGAGTTCCACCAGGGCTTCCCGCGCGCGGGCGTTGTCGTGGGCGCGGCCGGCGAGGCGATAGCCGCTGAGCCGGTCGGGTAACGCCGTCAGCAACGCGCCCTGTCCAAGCCGCTTCGCCCATTCCTGCAAGTCCTGCGACAGAAAACGGTAGCCGCCGACGGCCATGATGCCCGCAGGCGGCGCGGTAATGCAGATCGCTCCGGTCGAACGGTCGAGCCGCGCGGCGTAATCGGTATCGACATGATCGCGCGGCTGCGCCACCAGCGACTCGTTCGATGTTGCAACGGGTGCGTAGGCGGCGGTCGCGACCATCGGTCCGCGCAGTGCCAGCGTTCCCTTTGGGGTGATCAGGGTCTCGCCTGCGATCGACGAGCCGGCGACGTCACGCGGCGCGCCGTGGGGTCCGGGCTGGATCGCCACCGGCGCGCCATCGGCGGCGCGGCAGGCGCCGAACAATCCGGCCTCGCCGAACAGATAAACGTCGGTCAGGCTCGTGTGCGGGACCGTCCAGAGCGGGCTCGACGCAACCTGCTCCGGCGCGCGCCAGAGACCGATCACATTGCGCAATGTCGGCAGCCGTGCCGGCATGTCGATGTCCGCCAGTCGCAGCGCCAGTTGCGCCGGCGCGACCAGCGTATCGCAGCGATCGTCGTTGATCTGTTGCTCCAGCACGTCGCCGTCGAACGGATGATGCAGCGCGAGCGTTCCGCCCGACAGCAGCCAGACCAGAAGCGATGAGGTCAGGCCTGCGAACGATGACGGTTCGAAGGCCGACATCATTGTCGCCCCCTGCGGCACATCGCTTTCGAGGAACAGCGCGAGGCCACCGGCGATCAGATTGAGATGAGTGCGCGGCACCGCGCGAAACCCATCGGCGGTCACGTCGAAAGAGATCATAGCCGCCTTGCGGCCATCCTGCGTGACGGCACGCCTGGTTGCAGGTTCGCTCGAGAGAACGGGGTCAAGCGACACCATGCCTTCGGGCAAGTCATTGCCGAAGCTGCAGACGTGGCGAATTGAAAATGCCTCGACGGCTGCGTTCATGGCGAGGTCGGCATGGCTGACGCCGTCGATCTTGCCCGTCGTCACGATCGCGCGCGCCCCGGTGCGGTTGAGCGCGACCGTCAATTCCGCCTGCCGCCAGAGCAGGGGAAGCAACGCCACGATCAGCCCGGCGCGGTGCGCTGCCAGGACTGTCAGCATGAATTCGACGGTGTTGGGTAATTGAATCGCAACAACGGAATTGGCCGGCAAGCCGGCTTCGATGAAATGCGCCGACAGCGCCGAGATGGCTCGGTCGGCCTGCGCGAATGTCAGGCGTCTGGGTGGTTGACCCGTGACGCGCGGCTTGTTGGGGGGATCGAGCAGCGCCAGCGCATCGGGTTGCCGCGCCAGGATCCGTCGAAACAGTCCGTCGAGCGTTGGCGATACGTTGGTCTGGATCACGGGATCACTTTGCAGGATCATTTCGGTTGAAGGTCGGGTCTTTGCCACCAGGTTTCCGGGAGATACCCCGTCAAGGAGGTGGCTGCTGGTCGTTGTATCCGATTCCAGCGCGCGATCCATTGTTCCTGAACGTTAAACAACGGAATAGCGTAGAAGCCTGACATCAGGGTCCGGTCCAGCGCCCGGACCGCCGAGACGAAAGCCGGATGCTCGCGAGCTTCCAGCAATGCCGCGATCATGGCGTCGATGGCGGGGTCCTTGGCGCCCATATAGTTTCGGGTTCCCGGGTTGTCCGCGGCCTCGCTGCCCCAATAGAACGATTGCTCATTGCCCGGCGACAACGATTGATCCCAGCGATTCTGGATCATGTCGAAATCGAAACCGAGCCGGCGCTGATCGAATTGAACGGCATCGACCGCGCGCACCGAGACCTCGATGCCGGCGCGTTTCAGATCCCGCGCATACGCCAGCGCGATTCGTTCCTGATCGCGCGTCGTCACCAGAATTTCGAAGGTGAGGGGCGCCTTGGTCGACCGCTGCCGCAATACCGTACCGTCGAGATCGTAGCCGGCCGCCGATAACAGCGTCAGTGCACTGCGCAGCGTCGTCCGATCGCGGCCGGACCCGTCGCTGACCGGCAGGCGATAACTGCCATCGAGAATATCCGGCGGGATCTCCGAGGCGAACGGCTTTAGCAGCTCCCGCTCGCGTTGGTCCGCGGGTCGGCCATAAGCCGACAGTTCGGACCCGGCAAAGAAGCCTGCGCTACGCGCATACAGGCCAAAGAAGTAATTTCGGTTGATCCATTCGAAATCGAACAGCAACGTCAAAGCCTGGCGTACCCGGATGTCGGAAAACACCGGCCGTCTGGTGTTGAACACCAGGAATTCCGAAGGTTGCGGCATCCCGGTCTTGAACGCCTCGCGGATCACCCCGCCGTTGCGGGCGGCCGGAAAGTCGTATCCATCGTGCCAGCGCAGCGGTTCGGTTTCGACGCGAAAGTCATAAAGGCCGCGCTTGAATGCCTCGAACTGACCATTGGCCTCGCGATAGAAGTCGAGCCTGATCTCATCGAAGTTCCACAAGCCGCGGTTGAGCGGCAAGTCGCGGCCCCAATAGTCGGGATTGCGCGTCAGTGTGACGCTGGCGCCGGGTTTGACCGCAGTGACGCGGTAGGGGCCGGAACCGACCGGCGCCGTCATCGAGGTTTCTTCGAAAGTTGCAGCATCGACGGCATGCTTGGGCAATATCGGCATCAGGCCGAGGATCAGCGGCAGCTCGCGGTCGCCCGCGCCACCGAGGTCAAATCGCACTGTGCGCGGGTCGGGCGCCTCGGCTTTTACGACTTTGGAATAATACTGGCGATGGTTTGGACGGCCCTTGTCGCGCAGCAAGGCCCATGAAAACAGCACGTCCTCCGCGAGTACCGGTTGCCCGTCCGAGAACTGCGCTTTGGGGTCGAGATGGAAGATGACATAGCTCCGGCGGTCGTCGGTTTCCACGCTTTTTGCCAGCAGGCCGTACAGCGTGAAAGCCTCGTCATAGCCGCGCGCCATCAGGCTCTCGACCACGAAGCCGCGTATTTGCTGCACGGCGAGGCCCCTGACGATCAGCGGATTGAGGCTGTCGAAAGTCCCGAGAATCCCCTGCACCAGACGCCCACCTTTCGGCGCATCCGGATCGGCATAGGGCATGTGGCTGAAATCAGCCGGCAACGCCGGCGCGCCGTGCATGGCGATGGCGTAACTCTCTGCCGCCGAGGCCTGACGGTCGTCCGTCGCGATCCATGCGCCAATCGCGAGGACCCCGCAGACCACGGCTCGAATGCGTGCGCACCTCAAAAACCGCAACCCAGCACGCCAATTTGATTCGATGTTGCACACGCCCGAATTTTACCATGGGCGCTAGCATTCGGGGGCTCCACCGCGCGCCAAAGCTGTCTGTCGGCATTGATCTTTTCGTCGACCGCTGTATGAAGGCGTGCAATTGGCCAAGACGGCAGGGCCTGTCACGTATCCGCCTCAATTGGCAAGGAGACAGCCGCCCAAACGGCTAGGTGTCGGTGCCTGCAATGGTTTCGGGCGCTTCCGTTCAGAAAGGGTTTTCCGCAATGAATTTCCGTATCTTGGCCGCGTCGGTCCGGCCGCGTGGGCGGGTTTTCGCCTTGTTGGCGGCAACGGCATTGGTGGCCTCGCTTGTTGCGCCCGAGGTCCAGGCGCAGCAGCCGGCTCCAGCCCCGGCGCCTGCCGCGCCCAAGGCCAAGAAGACTGCACCGAAGCCCGCTCCGGCCGCGCCGGCACCGGCCGCCCAGGC
>JAJYAH010000452.1 GCA_021779635.1 Pseudomonadota bacterium
ACGTGGAGATTGGTGGCGCTTTTCTTGCCATCGGCGATGGCCTCGCTTTCGCCGACCCAGTGAAACCGCACGATCGCTGCGGGGCCGACCACACGAATACTCACGTCCTGGTAATCCAGCGACAGCCATTTAGATTTTCCGCTGGTGGCATTGGCGAGAAAGGTAGCCTTGTCCTCGATCCTTGCGTCGGAGTGGCTGTAGCTGAGTTCGGCGGCGCAGAGTCCGTCCAGTGTTTTGCCGTCGTGGGCAAACTGAGCGGCGCGAAACGCCTCGACATTCCTGGCGACGGCGTCTTCATCCGCGCCCGCGAAGGCGGGGACTATTCCCAGGAGCCCGATGGCAAGCACCGGCAACGCCAGCTGGCGACGAGCGAGGTTCATTGTTTCCTCCGTTTTCCATTATGGTGAGGGCGGTCTTGATGATGAGGGCAGTCTTGCAGTCGCTCTCAAATTTGTCGAGCGTTCTCCGCTCCCCGCAGGGAGGAGTTGCGCCGTGATGCGCAGATCGACGCGACATTAAACCGCGCTGGCGCCTTCGTGCTGGAAGCCGAGATAGCTCGCGACCACGCGCGCGTTGGTCGCGATCTCGGCCGCGGGCCCGTTCAGGATCAATTCACCGAGTTCCATCACATAGGCGCGGTCGGCGATTTTCAGCGCGGCCTGCGCGTTCTGCTCGACCAGCAGCACCGATACGCCGGCGGCGCGCAATTCGCCGATGGTCCGGAAAATATCGGCGACGATGATCGGCGCCAAACCAAGACTGGGCTCGTCCAGCATCAACAGCCGCGGCGCGCCCATCAAGGCTCGCCCCATCGCCAGCATTTGCTGCTCGCCGCCCGACAGCGTTCCCGCCAGTTGCTTGCGCCGTTCCTTCAGCCGCGGAAACAGCGTGTAGACCCGCTCGAATGATTTCGCCGCGACGGCCTTTGCGATCCGGAACGCGCCGAGCTGCAGATTGTCCTCGATGTTCATGGTGCCGAACAATTCGCGATGCTCCGGCACCAGGCTGAGACCGGCCGCAACCCGGTCCTCGATATCGAGCTGGGCCATGTCGGCGCCGGCGAAGCTGGCGCGGCCCTTCAGCGGCAGGATCCCCATGATGGCGTTCAACAGCGTGGTCTTGCCGGCGCCGTTGGCGCCGATGATGGTGACGATCTCGTTGTCGGCGACATCGAGCGACACCGCGCGGACGGCTTCGACCTTGCCATACGCGACATGCGCATCGGACACCGACAGCAGCGCGCTCGTGCCGGGATTCATGACGCGGCTCCGAGATAGGCCCGGATCACTTCCGGGTTGGTCTTGATCGCATCAGGCGTGCCTTCGGCAATCTTGGTGCCGAAGTCGAGCACCACGATACGGTCGGCCAGATCCATCACAAATCCCATGTCGTGCTCGACCAGCAGCACCGACATGCCGCCGGCGCGCAACTGGCGCAGCAGGGTTGCGAGCTGTTGCTTTTCCATGTGCCGCAAGCCCGCCGCCGGCTCGTCGAGCAGCAGCAGCATCGGGTCGACGCACAGCGCGCGCGCGATCTCGACGATGCGCTGCTGGCCGAGCGACAGGCTCCCCGCCGGCATGTCGATCTGGTCGGCGAGGCCGACGCGCTCGATCTGGCGCGCCGCTTCCGCCAGCAATTTCGCTTCGTCTGCGCGGTCGAGGCGAAGCATGCTAGAGATCGCGCCGGCCTGGCCGCGCAGATGCGCGCCGATCGCGACGTTTTCCAGCACGCTCATGTCCGGCACCAGTTTGACATGCTGGAAGGTGCGGGCGATGCCTAGCCGGGTTACTTCCTGCGGCGGCGCGTTGTCGATATTCCGGCCGAGCACCGAGATGGTGCCGCCCGACGAGGTCAGCACGCCGGTCACCAGATTGAAGGTGGTGCTCTTGCCGGCGCCGTTCGGGCCGATCAGCGCCACGATCTCGCGGGCCTGGACGTCGAAGGAGACGTCGTTGACCGCGATCACGCCGCCGAACTGCTTGCGCGCATGATCGATCTGCAGCAGCACGGCGGAAGAGCCCACCGCTCTGGCGCGCGCCGGCAATGTCAGCGAGGTGTCGGGGCGATTGCGACCTGGCCTGAACGGCAGGCGCGCCGTCAGCCAGGGCCAGACGCCGGTCGGCGCCAGTTGCAGCAGCACCACCAGCAGGATGCCGAACACGATGGTCTCGAGCTGGCCTTCGCCGTGAAACAGATACGGCAGATAGCTTTGCAGGATTTCCTTCAGGATGACGACGATGGCCGCACCAAGCACGCCGCCCCAGACATAGCCGGCGCCGCCGACCACGGCGATGAAGAGATATTCGATCCCGGCCTGGGCGCCGAACGGGGTCGGGTTGGTGGCGCGCTCGAAATGCGCGTAGAGCCAGCCGGACAGGCCGGCCAATACGGCCGCATAGATGAAAACCAGAAGCTTGGCGCGGGGCGTCTGCACGCCGAACGCTTCGGCGGCGATATGGCCGCGGCGCAGAGCGCGGATCGCGCGGCCGGTGCGTGAGTCCAGGAGGTTCATGGTGAGCAGCGCAGCTACCAGCACCGCGATCCAGATCGCGAAATAGATCGTTCCGGGGTCGATCATCCTGAGCGAGCCGATCGAGAGCGGCGGAATGCTGGAGATGCCGTCGTTGCGGCCGAGGAATTCGAGCTTGCTGAACAGGTAAAACAGGCCGATGCCCCAGGCGAGGGTGCCGAGCGGCAGATAGTGACCCGACAGCCGCACCGTGACGAGGCCGAGCACGACAGCCGCAAGGCCGCTGACCAATAGCGACAGCGGCAGTGTGAGCCAAGGCGACACGCCGTAGGCCGTCGTCAGCACCGCCGTGGTATAGGCGCCGAAGCCGCAGAACGCGGCCTGGCCGAACGACGTCAGGCCGCCGACGCCGGTCAGCAGCACGAGCCCCATCGCCACCAGTGCCGAGAGCCCGATATTGTCCAGGATCACGATCCAGAACGGCGGCATGCCCGGAATGAACGGGATCGCCGCCATCACCAGCGCGAACACGATCACCGGCAACCGTTGCGGCATCGCGCTCAATCCTTCTCTTCCTCAGGCGCCGGCGCGGCCAGCGACCGCAACACGAGAACCGGAAGAATCAGCGTGAAGACGATGACCTCCTTGAAATTGCTGGCATAGAACGAGGAGAACGCCTCGACCGAGCCGACCACCAGTGCGGCGATCGCGGTGAGCGGATAGCTGACAAGCCCGCCGATGATCGCGGCGATGAAGCCCTTCAGGCCGATCAGGAAGCCGGTGTCGTAATACAGCGTCGTGATCGGCACGATCAGGATTCCCGATATCGCCCCGATCACCGAGGCCATCAGGAAGGCGAGCTGGCCCGACAGCGTGGTTCGGATCCCGACCAGACGCGCGCCGAGCCGATTGACGGCGGTGGCGCGCAACGCCTTGCCATAGAGCGTGAAGCCGAAGAACAGCCACAGGCCGATGATTAAGGCGACCGTGATGGCGTAGACGGCGATGCTCTGGCCGGTGAAGCGGAGCGCGCCGACGGTGAAGGCCGCACTCGAGATCGGCGGTCCGCGCTGGCCCTCGGCGCCGAAAAACAGCAGGCCGAAGCCCTGCAAGGCCAAATGGCAGCCGACGGCGGCGATCAGCAATACCAGCACCGACGTATGGGCGAGGGGTTGAAACGCGATGCGATAGAGAAACAGCCCGATCGCCGCGACAATCGACAGCGACAGCGCGATGTTGACCGCGATCGGGGCGTGGTGGCCGGCGAACCAGAATGTCAGCCCCAAGATCACGCAAGGCAGGATGATATTGACCGCGAAAGCCCGTCCGACCAGCCGCAGGTGCAGCGACCGGCGGCCGGCGAAGATATCGAGGCCGAACGCCACCACGCCCATGGCGACGGCGAGCCGCGCGGTGCCCGGCATCTGGCCGGCCGACAGCGACGCATAGGTCAGCGCGCCATAGGTGACGAACTCGCCCTGTGGAATCAGGATCACGCGCGTGACCGCGAACACCAGCACCAGCGCCAGGCCGAGCAACGCATAGATCGCGCCGTTGGTGATGCCGTCCTGCACCAGGAACAGCATGATCGTGGTGTTCAAGCGCTCCCCCTCTTGCGTCGGGAAGGACGCGACCCTCAGGGGCCGTTCGGCCGTCCGACAACAGCAGTTGAAACAGGCTGCCGATATTTGATATAGTGGATAACAATTATCGAATATAATCTCAAGGGTCAGCCGTTCCGCGGGGGGCCTTCCAACCTACCGGGATTGCGAGCCTCGAGCGATGACCGTTTCCAAAACCGCCGTCGATCCCGCCAAGGCACCCCGTTCCGGCCGCAAGGAGCCAGCCGAGCCCGCCGCGGAAAGCACCATCCTGCAGATGGGCGAATTGTCCGAACTGCTCGGCTATTCGCTCAAGCGCGCGCAATTGAAGGTCTTTGAGGACTTTCTGCGCTGCGTCGCGCCGCTGCAACTGACCCCGGCGCAATTTTCGGTGCTGCTGCTGCTCGACCGGAATCCGGGGCGCAACCAGACCGAAATCGCCAACACGCTGGGCATCCTGCGGCCGAATTTCGTGGCGATGCTGGATGGCCTCGAGAGCCGCGATCTCTGCGCGCGGATGCGCTCGACCAACGACCGCCGCTCCCACATCCTGGTGCTGACCGACAAGGGCCGGGCGGTGCTGGCGCGCGCGAAGAAACTCGTCGCCGCCAAGCATGAAGCGCGTCTCAACGAATTGCTCGGCTCGGCCAACCGCGCCGCGCTGCTGGCGATGCTGGCCAGGATTGCCAGCGATTTTTGAGGCGCGGGCGCGGCCGAGGATGGCGTGCCCCGGATGCAGCGCAGCGCGCCGCACTTGCGGCGTGATGCACTGCTGATCCGGGGTCCATGACGTGCAAGCCGCGATGGGTCCCGGCTCTGCGGAGCAGCGTAAACGCTGCACCGCGTCCGGGACACGCGCGAAAGCCTAATCCACCAGGATCGCCCTGACGTCATTGACGTTGGTGAGCGTCGGGCCGGTCAGCAGCAGATCGCCGGTCGCGGTGAAGAACGCCGTGGCGTCGTTGTTGTCGAGATAGGTTTTGGCATCGAGGCCGAGCGAGGCCATCCTGGCAAAAGTGCCGGCGTCGATCATGGCCCCGGCGGGATCGGCCGCGCTGCCGGCGCCGCCGTCGGCGCCATCAGTATCCGCCGCCAGCGCCGAAATGCCTGACGTGTTCCTGAGCAGTGCTGCCAGGGCCAGCGCATATTCCTGGTTGGGACCGCCGCGGCCGTTGCCGCGCACGGTCACGGTGAGTTCGCCGCCCGACAGGATCGCGACGCGCTTGCCCTCGGCGCGCGCCCGCAACGCCAGTCGGGCGTGATCGGCGGCGACATCGCGGGCCTCGCCTTCAAGGTCAGCGCCGAGATCGATGACCTCGTAGCCGGCGTCCTTTGCGACCTTGTTCGCGGCCTCGAGCGAAGCCTTCGGCCGGGCGATGATTTCGAACTGCGCGCGTGCAAAGGCGGGATCGCCGGGCTTGCAGCTTTCATTATGGGGGTCGTTGAGGGCGTCGCGGATGGGGTCGTCGACCTTAAGGTCATATTTCGCGAGTACGCCGCGCGCCTCGGCCAGCGTCGTCGGATCCGGCACGGTCGGTCCGGAGGCGATCGCGGAGGGATCGTCATGCGGCACGTCGGAGATTGCCAGCGTCACGATCTCGGCGCGGCGGCCGGCGCGGGCGAGCCGTCCGCCCTTGATCCGCGACAGGTGCTTGCGCACGGTGTTGACCTCGCCGATCGGCGCGCCGGAGCGCAACAGCGCCCGGGTGATCTGTTGTTTCTGGGCGAACGACACCCCCTGGGCCGGTGCGATCCAGTTGGCCGAGCCGCCGCCCGACAGCAGCACCAGCAGGAGATCGTCGGCATCGGCGTCCGCGGCCAGGCGCAGGCTCTCTTCCGCGCCCTTCAGTCCGGCCTCGTCCGGCACCGGATGGCCGGCTTCGATCACCTTGATCCGCCGCGTCGGCACGCCATGGCCGTGGCGGGTGGTGGCGACGCCCGAGAGCCGTGACGGAGCAAGTCCAAGCTGGTCGAGATAATGCCGTTCCGCGGCTGCCGCCATTAGATCGG
>JAJYAH010000453.1 GCA_021779635.1 Pseudomonadota bacterium
GCCGAACAAGCCGGCGGCGACCTTCCGTTGCTGATGACCATCAAGAACCAAGCGAACATCGCCGACGCCCTGGTGCGCGTCAGATGTCCGGTCGCAAATTTCACCGAGAAGCACACCGTCGACCGCGGCGAAGGAGCGCCTGCGATGCGCTCCATCGCTGCCATACCGATAGCTGCCAATTCCACCATCGTACTCAGACCGGACGGATACCACGTCATGCTGTTGCAAACCCGGCAGGCGCTCACCGAGGGTGAAACATTCACCTGCGCCGTGGTTTTTCAGAAGGCCGGTACGATAGAAACGGAGGTGCGCGTTTCCCGATCCCCCTCATAGTGATCGAGGTAGCGAACGTTCGATCAGCCGAGCAAGGCTGTCTTCCCGAGCGTTCAAACAAAAACATCAAATCGTAACCAGGAGGAACGACCATGACGCAATTGGTACGGCAAAGATTTCTTCTGCGAGCCTCCATGCTCGCAACCGTGATCGCCGCCGTCGGCATTGCCGGCGCCCAGCCTGCCCGTGCGGCCGACGAAGTGACCCCGGAGCGGTTGCTCAACGCCGACAAGGAACCGGGCAATTGGCTGCATCATCACAAAAACTTCTCGGCGACGCGATTTTCCAGCCTCAAGGACATCAATCGCGACACCGTCAAGAATCTGAAGGTTGCTTGGACGATGCAGCTCGGCGGCGTCGAAGGCGGCGGCATCTGGACGCATGGTGGTCTGGAAGGCACACCGATCGTCGAAAACGGCTTCATGTACGTCACCGACGGATGGGGCTCGGTCTACAAAATCGACACCCATGGCGGCAAGGGCGTGCTGCTCTGGAAGATGGATCCCAAGACCGACCATGACTGGGCCGGTGCGGTTGCTTGCTGCGGCGTCGACAATCGCGGCGTCGCATTGTGGGGTGATCTCGTCATTTCCCACACTCTCGACGGCCGGCTGGTCGCGACCAACAAGGAAACCGGTCAGGTGACGTGGCAGCGCCAAGTCGCCGATCCGGACAAGGGCGAAGTTATCACCGGCGCGCCGCTTATCGTAAAGAACATGGCGATCACCGGTGTGGCCGGCGCCGAATACGGTATTCGGGGCTGGGTCGCGGCGACCGATCTATCCACGCAGAAGGAAGTCTGGCGCACTCACACGATTCCAGCAAAGGACGAACCGGGTCACGAAACCTGGAAGGATGCCAACAATGCGGCCGCGGCCGGCGGCGGTTCGACCTGGGTCACCGGCACGTATGACCCGGCTACCGACACCATCATCTGGGGCGTCGGAAATCCGGGCCCGGACTGGGACAACCAGTACCGGCCGGGCGACAACCTCTACACTGACAGTTCGCTCGGGCTCGATGCCAACACCGGCAAGATCAAGTGGCATTATCAGCATACCCCGAACGACCCCTACGACTATGACAGCGTGGCCGAGAACGTTCTGGCCGACGTGCCTGCGCCGAACGGAGCCATGCTGAAGCTCGCGCTCGAAGCCGATCGCAACGGGTTCGCCTATGCGATCGATCGCACCAGCGGCAAGTTCCTCTGGGGGCTGCCCTTCGTCAAGAAGGTCACCTGGACCAAAGGGCTCGATCCGGAGTCCGGCAAACCGCTGGAATACGACGCCAACAATCCAGTCCAGCATTACAATGCGGCGGTGACACCGAGCCGGGAAAACAAGGTCACCGATATCTGCCCGGGCAATATGGGCGGCAAGAACTGGCCGCCCACAGCGTACAATCCGGACCTCAAGCTTTGGTACATCCCGGTAATCGAAAGCTGCAACCGGATCACCGTCGAGGAAGCCGACCCGGCCAAGCTCAAGGCACGTGAGTTCTGGACTGGCGGCGGGCCGAGCCAGCCCGTCCGGATCACTGGAAGCGTAACCGCCATAGACGTGACGACCGGCAAGGTTGCGGGCAAGGCGGAATTGCCATTCCCGATGCTGGGCGGCATGTTGGCAACGCCTGATCTCGTCTTTACCGGTCAGCCCTCGGGCGAGGTGATGGCGCTGGATGCCAAGACTCTGGAGAAGCGCTGGGAGTTCAACACCGGTGGCGGCGTCAGCGCACCACCGATGTCATTCTCGGTCGACGGGAAGCAGTATATCGCCATCCTCGTCGGACAGGGAGGCGCCTGGGACAAGTGGTTCATCGAATCAACGCCCGAGCTGAAGCGGATGCAGCCAGGATCGATGCTCTACGTATTTGCACTCTGACGTCACGCACATGGGCGGATTGGGCTTAAGCCCGATCCGCCTGCTTTTTCCCCGGCAAGAAGTCCCGATAAGGTCCCAAGAAAGTCCAATGACAAAAGGCAACATGTCTTCGATCGCGGCGTTGTTCATTGCCGCCGCGGTCCTGTCGGCGCCGTGCGCGGTGCTCGGCCAATCGGCGACGACTGCGGATTCAACCGGCGCCGGCAAGGCGGTGTTCAGGCGCGCCAACTGTTTCGGCTGTCATAAGTGGCATGGAAATGGCGGCGGTGGTTACGGCGGCGACGCGCTGTCGTTGCGCAAGACCAAATTGACGCGCGAGCAGATCATGGAAACGGTCAACTGTGGGCGGCCCGGCACCGGGATGCCGTTCTTCACCCGCGGCGCCTACGACACGGTCAAGTGCTATGGCATGAACCGGCAGGAAGTCGGCAGCCAGATGCCGCAAGAGGCCGGAACCTTTCTTCGCCCGAACGATATCGAAGCCGTCGCGGATTATGTAATCGCAAACATCAAGGGCAAGGGCGAGCCGAACTACGCCGAATGCGTCGCCTTCTTCGGCGATACTTCGCGCGTTTGCGACATCTACAAGACGCAAGACCCGACGGCCGCAAATTTCGACGCTGCCGCAGGAAAAACGCAATGACGCAACGAGCGCAGCGATCGATCGCAACGCTGGTTGCCATGCTGTCGCTTCTGGTCACAACAGCACTGACGACTCCAGCCGCAGCCCAAGACCCCGGAGGCAAAAACTCCGACGGCAACGATCTGCGCGACATCCGTCTCGGGATGCCGGCGACGGACTTGCCCGACGCGGGCTATGTCAATCTCGCCTGCGCAACCGATCCGCAGAAAACGCTCACGACCTGGACGGGCTGGCGCGACTGTCCTGCCGATCCTTCCGGATTTCACGCGATCAGGTTCGGCTATGATCCCGCCACCAGCCGGGAAGGCACCATCGTGGCCGGTCACCCGGCCATCCTCACGCTGCTGGTCGATGATGACGGCATCGTCAGCGGCCTTCGAATCGAGACCGACCCGAAAGCGCGGTTGTATATCCGCAAGAAGGCCTTTCTGTTCGGCATTCAGGTGAAGTCGCGGTACGGTCTCGATGGTTGGTCCTGCACGGAAGCTCAGCCCGAGCCCGGCGAGCAGCCCGTCGGCGGCGTTTTCGTGAGGGAACGCTGCACCAAGGCCGTCCATAACCGTTCAATCGTCGTCGAACGCAACCTGTTTCGCAAGCCGGAGCAGGACATCAAGAGTTTCGTTGACGAAACCCGAATGACCATCCTGCTCACCAAAGGCTAGCAGCAGGTTAAAGCGCTTTGATCGCCGCGAGTCTCGATGTCGCGGTTAGATGTTCGCTTGACGCCAACTTTCCATGCCAGGCCCACGATCCGGTCGTCGATATAGCGTGCCAGTCGATATAGCGTGCAATGAGTTCGGAAGCCGACGCGCGCCGAACATTCGGATACGGCCAGCATGTGCCGGGAGCAGAAGTCCTTCTAAGCAGTGAATAAATAATCTGACAAAATAATCGCAAGCCAGGAGGAGCACGCCCACGCTGATGACCGCTGCGGAATAAAGGAAACGGTTGGACGAACGCACCAACGGCCTCCGCCACGGATAATGACGGCCACGGAAAACGACGGCTGTCAAAATCAGCGGAAATTTCCCTTGGTCTCGGGGATCAGCAACACAGCGATCAGACAGACCGCGAAGATGGCGGCGATGAAGATCGAAAGCGGCGTCGGGATCTGCGCCGGACCGCCGCTCGCGGCCCCCTATTCGATTCTCTTGATCTGCATCGCTGCTTTGACGGTGCCGGACATATATCATACGAGCGCCGAACGTAGCTCCCCATGCGTTTGTCGCAGATGTCCCCGCTGGGGTATCGGCAAGCCGAGATTTTCGCGCAGCGTTTCCCCCTCGTAGTCCCGCCGGAACAGGCCGCGCCGCTGCAGCTCAGGCACCGCGAGGCGCACGAAGTCCTCATAGGTGCCGGGTACATGGGTGGCCGCGACCACGAAACCATCACACGCATCGGAGAACCACTCCTCGAGCTTGTCGGCGACCATCTTTGCGGACCCGACGAATGTCGGAAGCTCGCGCAAGGTCCCTCTTCCGCTGAACTCGACGAAATCGCGGACCGTGGGGTTGGGCTTGCCGCTCAGCTGGACGACGCGATCGCGAATTGCCTGCAGGCCGCTGATCGCCTGCAATTCGTCCGGGCTGAACGCTTCATCCATCGGCTTCGTTGAAAAATCGAAATTGAGCACCTCGGAAAGCAGCGCCAGCGAATCGATCGGCTTGGCCAGTCCGTCGATCAAGGCATAGCGGTCCTCCGCTTCAGCCTGGGTTTCGGCCACGATCGGGTAGACCGCGGGCGCGATGCTGATGTCCCGTCCTTGCGCCGCGATCGAGCGTTTCATCGCGGCATATTGCTTCTTGCCGACATCGAGATTGGGATAGATCACGAAGATGAGTTCACCCCACCTGGAAGCGAACTCCTTGCCGCGACCGCTTTGTCCGGCCTGGATAATGACCGGATGTCCTTGCGGAGATCGCGGCACGGTGAACGGCCCGCGCGAGTTGAAGAATTTTCCCTGGTGATTGAGCCGGTGCACCCTGGATGGATCGGCGAACACGCTGTTTTCGCGGTCAAACACCACCGCGTCGGACTCCCAGGTATCCCAATGCCCAAGCACGACATTCATGAATTCGTCGGCGCGATCATATCTCAGATCATGGCCAAGGTGCTCCGCCGCGCCGAAATTGGCCGCCTCCGAATCATTCAGCGACGTGACGACATTCCAGGCGGCCCGGCCGTTCAATAGCAGATCCATGGTCGCAAACACGCGCGCGACGTGGAACGGCTCGTAATAGGTGGTCGAATAGGTCACGCCGATCCCGAGATACCTGGTCGCAAATCCCATCGCCAACGCGACGGCAATGGGGTCCAGCCTCGCAGCCCGCACACCGTGGCGGACCGTCTCCCTGAAATCGTCGCCGAAGCGATCCGGCATCGCAAGCCGATCGTCGAAGAATGCCAGATGGAATTTTCCCCGCTCCAGCGTCCGGCCGATCTCCTCGTAATATTCGCGCGAGAACCAGTCAGGCCTCGATGACGGATGGCGCCAGGAGGCTGGATAGTTCGAACAGTTCTGGGCCTGCAAAAAGCCAATCAGCTTCATTTGCCTGGTCATCGCATCTCTCTTTCGTCAAGGGGCGCCATCATGCTAGGTGTCGGCCACTGATCTTTCCAACGACATTATCTTAATGATTATTCAGTTTACATGAACGATAAGACGCGCCGGGAGCAACGAATGCCGCAGATCAATTTCAAGCTACTGCACGTGTTCATAGCGGTCGCGCAGAACAAGAGCTTTCGGCAGGCATCGGAACTGCTGAACCGGTCGCAATCCGCGGTCAGCATGCAGATTAGGCAGCTCGAGGATCAGGTCGGCATCAGCCTGTTTCACCGGACGACGCGACGGGTCGAACTGACCGCCGAGGGACAACAGTTGCTCGCTCATGCCCAGCGCGCGCTGGCCGAATGGGACAACGGCCTGCGAGACATCCGCGATGTCGTCGACATCCAGCGCGGAACGCTTTCGCTCGCCTGCGTGCCGACGATCGCCGCGACGATCCTGCCACGCGCGCTTCAGGCCTTTCAGACCAAATATCCCGGGATTAACATCAACCTGCGCGAACTCGCCGCGGAAGATCTGCTGGACAGCGTGCGCCGCAAGGAGGTGGACTTCGGTATCGGACCCAATGTGGAATCCCCGGCCGAGTTTCAGTTCACTCCGCTTTTCGACGATCCGATCTATGCGCTTGCTAGCCGGACCTTCTCGTTCCGAAAGCG
>JAJYAH010000454.1 GCA_021779635.1 Pseudomonadota bacterium
AGGCCGAACACGGGATCGGTGAACCAGATCGAGCCGTCGGACTTCACGACGACGTCGTTCGGCGAATTCAGCCGTTTACCCTCGAATTTGTCCATCAGCACCGTGATCGTGCCGTCATATTCGGTGCGGGTCACGCGGCGTCCGCCATGTTCGCAGGTCACCAGGCGTCCCTGGCGGTCGCGGGTGTGGCCGTTGGCGAAATTCGACGGCTTGCGGAAGATGCTGACCGCGCCGGTCTCTTCTTCCCACTTGATGATGCGGTTGTTGGGAATATCGCTGCAGAGCAGGTAGCGCCCGTCGCCGAACCACACCGGACCTTCGGCCCAGCGAAAGCCGGTCGCCAGCCGTTCCACGGCCGACAGCTTCAGCCAGTATTTTTCGAACCGGGGGTCGAGCGCCTGGATCGCGGGATCGGGATAATAGGTTGCCGGCCGCCAGCCGGCGGAAGATGCGGAATGATCATTCATTGGCGTTTCTCATTTTGGGCGTTTCTCATTTTTGTTCTTCTCGCATTCCAGTTTGCTATCATTGCCGGACAGCGGCCGCAATTCGGCAGCCAGAAAGCGGGATCAAATGCCACGCATCTTAATAACCGGCGCATCGGGAGCAATCGGCACAAGTCTGCGAAAATGGTTGCCGCCGGTCTATCCGGATCTGCTGTTGAGCGATCTCAAGCCTCCCGCCGATCTCGGCATCCACGAAAAATTCAAGCCGGCCGAGCTGTCCGATCTGGCGCAAGTCGAGGCGATCTGCGAGGGCGTCGACGGCATCCTGCACTTCGGCGGGTTTTCGGTCGAGGGCCCGTGGGACACCATCCTGCAGTCCAACATCATCGGCTGCTACAATTTGTTCGAGGCGGCGCGTAAAAAGGGCGTCAAGCGTGTCGTCTTCGCGTCGTCGAACCATGCGGTCGGCTTCTATCCACGCCACCACCGGATCGGAACCGACGTCACCGCACGGCCGGACAGCCGCTACGGCGTCAGCAAGGTGTTCGGCGAGGCGGTCGGCGCGCTCTATGCCGACAAGCACGGGCTTGGGGTCACCTGCCTCCGGATCGGCAATTTCGGCGACAAGCCGCTGGATCACCGCCGGCTCTCGATCTGGCTGAAGCCGGAAGACCTGGTGCAATTGTGCCGGATCGGGCTCGATCATCCCGATATCCGTTTCGAGATTTTCTACGGCGCGTCGTATAATGAGCGCTCATGGTGGGACAATCACCGCGCCTACGATCTCGGCTATCGCCCGACCGGCCGCGCCGAGGATTTCCGCGAACATGCCTTTGCCGAGCAGGCCAGGCTGCCACCTGATCCGGTCGGCGATTTCTACCAGGGCGGCACGTTCTGCAGCATGGAGTTCGACGGCGACACGAGCCGGATCGTGGACTGGAAATAGCAGCAAAGTGCGGTTCCGAGCTTGGCTTTGACATTGCGACAACGAATGCGCGCTCCCTCTCCCAAGGGGAGAGGGTTGGGGGTGAGGGGTTACGAGCTATCGTTAGGCCGTAACCCCTCACCCGAATTTCTCGCTTCGCGCGAAATTCGACCTCTCCCGATGAGAGAGGTAAGACTGAGCCCTTGGCACTTAGAGGACACACGAGATGGCTGACGGACTGCGCAAGGGACTGACGAGTTATGGCGATGCCGGATTTTCGCTGTTCCTGCGCAAGGCCTTCATCAAGGCGATGGGCTATTCCGACGACGCGCTGAACCGGCCGATTGTTGGCATCACCAACACCCACAGCGATTACAATCCCTGCCACGGCAACGTGCCGCAGATCATCGAGGCGGTGAAACGCGGCGTGATGCTGGCCGGTGCGATGCCCATGGTGTTCCCGACCATTTCGATTGCCGAAAGCTTCGCGTTTCCGACCTCGATGTATCTGCGCAACCTGATGGCGATGGACACCGAAGAGATGATCCGCGCCCAGCCGATGGACGCGGTCGTGGTAATCGGCGGCTGCGACAAGACCTTGCCGGCGCAGATCATGGCGGCGGTCAGCGCCGACCTGCCGACGGTGGTCATTCCCGTGGGGCCGATGGTGGTCGGGCATCACAAGGGCGAGGTGCTCGGCGCCTGCACCGATTGCCGCAGGCTATGGGCGAAATTCCGCGCCGGCGAAATCGACGAGACCGAGATCGAGGCCGTCAACGGCCGTCTCGCGCCGTCCGTCGGCACCTGCATGGTGATGGGCACCGCCTCGACCATGGCCTGCATCACCGAGGCGCTCGGCCTTTCGCTGCCGATGAGCGCGACCATACCGGCGCCGCACGCCGAGCGGTTTCGCTCCGCGGAGGCCAGCGGCAGGGTCGCCGCCGCGATGGCTGTCGCCAAGGGACCTCGCCCCGGCGAATTGCTGACGCCGGCGGCGTTCAGAAATGCGCAAGTGGTGCTGCAGGCGATCGGCGGATCGACCAACGGGCTTATTCATCTCACCGCGATCGCCAACCGCACCTCAAATAAGATTGATCTTGAAGCCTTCGACAGGCTCGGCCGCGAAGTGCCGGTGCTGATCGACCTGAAGCCATCGGGCGCGCATTACATGGAGCATTTCCACCATGCCGGCGGCGTGCCGAAACTGATGGCGCAACTCGGCGATCTGATCGATCTCGATGCGAGGACGATCGAAGGCAAGACGTTGCGCGATGTCGTCGCCGGCGCCGAGGAGGTGCCGGGGCAGGATGTCATCCGTGCGCGGAAAAGTCCGATCAAGCCGGAAGGCGCGATGGCGGTGCTGCATGGCAATCTCGCGCCGCGCGGCGCGGTGATCAAGCATTCGGCCGCGAGCCCCAAACTGCTGCAGCATACCGGCCGCGCGGTGGTGTTCGACTCCGTCGAAGACATGACGCTGCGGGTCGACGATCCCGCGCTCGACGTGACTGCCGACGATGTGCTGGTGTTGCGCAATGCCGGTCCCAAGGGCGCGCCGGGCATGCCGGAGGCGGGCTATCTGCCGATCCCGATGAAGCTGGCGCGCGCCGGCGTCAAGGACATGGTGCGGATTTCGGATGCGCGGATGAGCGGTACGGCGTTCGGCACCATCGTGCTGCACATCACGCCGGAATCCGCCGTCGGCGGTCCGCTGGCGCTGGTGAAGAACGGCGACATGATCCGGCTCGATGTTGCCGGGCGACGCATCGACCTGATGGTCGACGCCGCCGAGCTTGAAAAGCGCCGCGCGGCGCTGGCCCCCGTGGCGACGCCGGGATGGGCCCGGCGCGGCTATGCGCATCTGTTCAATGCGACGATCCTGCAGGCTGACGAAGGCTGCGATTTCGATTTCATGCGCGGCAAGGGGCCGTCATCAGGCGAGTGAACGCGGTCGCGCTCACTTCCCTTGGAGCTTACTTGCCCTTGGAGGTGAATTTCTTCACCGCGACGCGGAATTCATCGGTGTGCATGCAGTCGATGATGGCGTCTCTCTCGGCATCGAGCTGCTGCTCGATCGGCGTGACAGGGGCGCGGTGGATCAGCGCCTTGGTCGCCGCCAGTGCGGCCGGCGCGTTTTGCGCCAGGCGATGCGCCAGTTCGCGGGTCGCGGCTTTCAGTTCCACCGCGGGCACGACTTTGGCGACCAGACCCCAGTCATAGGCCTGCGCCGCCGAGAAGCTGTCTTCGGCGAGAAAGATCTGCAAGGCGCGGCGCACACCGACGCTCGCGACCACGCCGGGGGTGCCGCCGCCGTCAGGGGATACCCCGAGCTTGGCATAGGCCGGCGTGAAGCGGGCGTCTTCGGCTGATATGCAGAGGTCCGCCACGAAAGCGAGCGAGAGGCCGGCGCCGGCCGCCGAGCCGTGCACGCTGGCCAGCACGATCTTCGGCATCCGCCGCAAGCTCGTGATGAAGGCGTGGTAATGCTGCAGCAATTCGCCGACCACGGGTGCGATCGTATCCGAAGCCGCCGCAGCTCCAATGGTTTGCAGATCGCCGCCGGCGCAGAACGCGCGGCCTTCGCCTTCGATCACCAGCACCCGGATAGTATCCGACGCCTCGATCTCCGCGCCGAGCTGCTCGAGCTTTTTCGCGATCGAAAGATCGATCGAGTTGAAGGCGGCGGGCCGGTTGAGCGTGATGGTGGCGATTGGACCTTCGATCCGCAGCAATGCCGGATCGTCCGGACGCGAGACAGCGGCGTGATCGGGTGTCGGCATGTGAAGGGGCCCTTCGGTATCGCGAGACGTCGTCGGGCATTTAAATCGCAGAAGTCGCAAGGTGACAATCCCCTGCGAAGCCTGCAAGATGCCGGTACATTTCTCTCCCATGGCGAGGCAATGCTCTTGCGCCGGCTCGAACCATGAGGTCACAATGCACCCTTGTTCGATCGCGGCGCGGCCAAGGCGTCATGATCGAGGATCATGAAAATCAAGCGCGAACGTGCGAAGGCGCCCGGCGGGAGGCGATATGGCGAGCGACCAAGCAACATTGAGCCGGCCGGTTTCCACGGTCGATCCGTTTTCGCATGAGTTCCTGCGCGATCCCTATCCGCATCATGAAGCGCTGCGCGAGGCGGGGCCCGTGGTGTGGCTCGAAAAATACGGAATTTGGACGATGGCCCGGCATCAGGAAGTCCGCGATGCGCTGACCGACTGGCAGACCTATTGTTCGTCGGCCGGGGTCGGCTTGAGCGATTTCCGAAAGGAACCGCCGTGGCGTCCGCCGAGCATCATCCTGGAAGCCGACCCGCCGCTGCATACCCGTACCCGCGCGGTGCTGACGCGCATCCTGTCACCGGCGGCGATCAGGATTTTGCGCGAAACGTTCGATCGCGAGGCGGAATTGCTGATCGAGCGGCTGGTCGGCGAGCGCGAATTCGACGGCATTGCCGATCTGGCCGAGGCTTATCCGCTGAAGGTGTTTCCGGATGCCGTCGGGCTTGCCGAGGATGGTCGTGAGAACCTGCTGCCCTATGGCAGCATGGTGTTCAATTCGTTCGGCCCACGCAACGATCTGTTCGACAAGGCGACGGCCAATGCCGGACCGGTGCGCGACTGGATCATGTCGAAATGCAGCCGCGCGGCGTTGGCGCCCGGCAGATTGGGCATGCAGATTTTCGACGCCGTCGATGCCGGCGAATTGACGGAGAACGAAGCGGGCATGCTGGTCCGCTCCTTCCTGTCGGCGGGTATCGACACCACCGTCTACGGGCTCGGCAACGCGCTGTATTGCTTTGCCACTTATCCCGAGCAATGGACCATTCTTCGCGAAAACCCGGCGCTGATCCGCGGCGCTTTCGAGGAGGTGTTGCGCTTTGAGGCGCCGGTGCAAACCTTCTTCCGCACCACCACCAAGCCGGTCGAGGTCTCTGGTGTCCGGATAGGGAACGGGGAGAAGGTGCTGTTGTTTCTCGCCGCGGCCAATCGCGATCCGCGGCGCTGGGACAAGCCTGACACGTTCGACGTCAGGCGGCGCGCGACCGGGCACATGACCTTCGGCACCGGTATTCATGGCTGCGTCGGGCAGGCGGTGGCGCGGCTCGAAAGCGAGGCGATCTTCGCCGCACTCGCCAGGCGCGTGGTCTCGTTCGAATTGACCGGCAAGCCGGAGCTGAGGCTGAACAACACCTTGCGCGGGCTCGATACCCTGCCGCTTCGCGTCGTGCCGGCCTGACCGAATGACCGAAGGACCAGTTCTGATCGTCGGTGCCGGCCACGCGGGCTTTCAGCTCGCGGCATCGTTGCGGCAACATGGCTTTGGCGAACGCATCGGCCTGATCAACGACGAGGCGCATCTGCCGTATCAGCGGCCGCCCTTGTCCAAGGCCTATCTGAAAGGCGAAGGCCGTCCGGACAGCCTGATGTTCCGGCCGGAGAAATTCTACCGCGACCAGAACATCGAGTTGATTGCCGATCGCGCGGTCTCGATCGATCGCGCGGCGCGCAGGCTCTCGCTCGCATCCGGCGTGTCGCTCGATTATGGGCATCTGGTGCTGGCCACCGGCGCGCGCAACCGGCTGCTCGACATCCCCAACGCCAATCTCAAGGACGTGCGCTATCTGCGAACGCTGGACGAGAGCGAGGCGTTGCGGCAGCGGATCGGGTCCGGTCGAAGCGTCGTTGTGATTGGGGCGGGGTTCA
>JAJYAH010000455.1 GCA_021779635.1 Pseudomonadota bacterium
TCGTCCAGCGTTGCATCCGCAAACGCCGGCATGGCATAGCCGTTGAGCGCGCCCGCCGCGAGCATGCCGGCGTAGAGCCTTGGCCTGTTGTCGCCAAGGACCAGCATCACTTCGCCGGGACCGAAACCGAGGCTCTCGAGCCCCGCCGCGCATGAAATCACGCTGTCGAGCAGCTCCCGCCAGGTCGTCTCTTTCCAGATGCCCTTGCTTTTCTCGCGCATCGCCACGCGATCGGGAAACACCTCGGCATTCCGCGCCAGCACGCGGATCAGCGTGGTGTCGATGGAGAAGTCCCAGGTCGACCCGGGTTCAGCGCGCGGCATGCGCGCCTCCGATATAGGCGTCGACCACGCGCGGGTCGGCCACGACGTCCGCGGGAATGCCGGTACCAATCATCGCGCCATAGTTCAGCGCCAGCATCCGATCGCAGATGCCGGTGATGACGTCCATGTGGTGCTCGATCAGCAGCACCGTGACCTTGCGTTCGTCGCGCGCATCGAGGATGAAGCGCGCCATGTATTCCTTTTCCTCCTGGTTCATCCCGGCCATCGGTTCGTCGAGGATCAGGAAGCTGGGCTCGGCCGCCAGCGCGCGCGCCAGCTCCACCCGCTTTTTCAGACCGATCGGAATGACATCGACCAGTTCGTCGCGCACGCTTTCAAGCTGCAGGAAGTCGATGACGTCCTCGACCGCGGCGCGGTTCGCCGTCTCGTCATTGCGCGCCAGCCACCAGTAAAATGCGGTGCGCATCACGCTCGGCCTCATGTGAACGTGGCGGCCGAGCAGGATGTTGTCGAGCACGCTCATGCCGTTGAACAGCGCCAGGTTCTGGAACGTGCGCGCAACTCCAAGGGTCGCGACCTTGTGCGGCGCCATGCCGGTGATGTCGCGACCGTTGAGCGCGATGGTGCCCCGCTGCGGCGGGTAAAAGCCGGTGATGGTGTTGGTCAGGGTGGTCTTGCCGCATCCGTTGGGGCCGACCAGACCGAAAATCTCGCCGCGTTCGATCCGCATGTCGATGCCGTTCAGCGCGACGATGCCGCCAAACCGTCGTTCAACGGACCGGCATTCAAGTACCGGATCGGTAGTCTCCCCAGCAGCCAACTTGTTGTTCCGTCCCTGAAGGCTTTGGCACCGCTCGCGGCCGTCCACAATCGGCGGGTAGTCTTCTTTTGATAGGTCTTATTGGTAAGCTAACGAACGTAATATGGTCATGCAAGCGGGCGTTCGGCCTGGATGGCGGGCGCCTCAGCGGCGGCGTTTCGGGCCTCGAATGAATGTCACGACGGCTTCGGTGAATGCGTCGTTGCGATCGCCGGCTACCATATGGCCGGCGCCGGCCACATCGGTATAGACGGCATGCGGGGCCAGTTGCAGGAACTGTTGCGCGGCGCTCTCTGAGACCAGATTGCTCGATCCGCCGCGGATCAAATGGACCGGCAGACGCAGATGCCTTGCCGCGACACTCAGGCGTTCGATGGTTTGCCCGGCCTCGCCCTGGTTCACGGAAGTGACGAACCGGGGGTCCCAGTGCCAGCGAAACCGGCCATCGTCGCCCTTGCGCAAATAGCGGCTCAAGGTTGCGGAGCCCTCACGACGCTCGCGGTGCGGAAGGTAGGCGGCGATCGCGTCGGCGGCCTCGTCGGGCGAGGCGAAGCCGTCCACCAGATGCGCCCGCATGAAGCCCAGGATGTGAGCGACGCCGCTCGCCTCCATGTGCGGGGTAATATCGACGAGCGTCAGCGAAGCGAATGCGCCCGGTTGCAGCTCGCCTTCGGCGATCAGCCCCGCGAGCCCGCCAAGCGAGGCGCCGACCAGCGCCGGCTTCTCCGGCAGCTGCGCTGATATCGCCAGCAAGTCCGCGGCGAAATCGTCAAACGTATAGGCGCCGGACGGCGACCACTCGCTCTCGCCGTGCCCGCGCATGTCGATGGCAATCGCCTGGTGCCCGGCCTGCATCAGCGCTGATGCGGTTCGGGCCCATGCTGTGCGGGTCTGGCCGCCGCCATGCGCCAGCACCACCGGCGAGCCGCGGCCGATCACATCGGCCACGATCGCTTGCCCATGGGCACCGGCAAAAAGCTGTCTTCGCTTTTCCAGCGCCGTCGTCGGCTCCGATTCGCTGTGCATCGATAATCCCGGCTAGCCGAATTTCGGCTTTCGCTTCTCGCGAAACGCGGCGATGCCTTCCTTGGCATCGTCATGCATGAACAACAGCGGAAAGCCGTCGATCGCGTGCCGCATCTCGTCGCCGCCGAGGCCGCGATTGTAGAACGATTTGGCCATCTGCACCGCAAGCCTCGGCTTCGAAGCGATGCGCCCGGCGAATTCCATCGCTTCCGCCATCAGCTTTTCGTGCGGCACGACGCGCAGCACCAGCCCCAGTTGGTAGGCTTCCTCCGCGCTGATGGGATCGCCGAGGATGCTCAGTTCCTTGGCCTTGGGACGGCCGACGATTTCGGCGAGCCGAACGATCGCAAATCCCGGCAGCAGCCCGAGCTTGATCTCAGGCACCGCGAACTGCGCCCGGTCGGAGGCGATAATGAAATCCGAGGCGATTGCGACCTCGAAGCCGCCGCCATAGGCGAGGCCGTTGACGGCTGAGATCACCGGCTTGCCGCAGTTTTCCGGCGCAGCCAGCACACCCAGCACCGTGAACATGAAGTTGCGGACCGCCTCGGGATCGAATTGAAAACCGCTGATATCGGCGCCCGCGCAAAATGCCTTCTCGCCGCTGCCGGTGATGATGGCGACGCGGATATCATGGTCGGCATCGACCCGTTTGAGGCCTTCGACGATCCCCTCGCGGATGCCTGGGCTCAACGCATTGAGCTTGGATGGTTCGTCGAGCGTCAGGATCGCTATTTTTCCCCTGGTCTCGTAATTGACGCTTCCCAGTCTCATCACTTTTACTCCTGGTTATTGCCGGGCTTGGTAGATCGATCCCGGCATCAGTTCGTCTGTTCCGGCTCGACGATGACAATGACGGCGTTGCGTTCAACGGTTTCACCGGCGCGGCAATTGACGGCGGTCACGACGCCGTCGATTTCGCTGCTGACGCGCAATTCCATCTTCATCGATTCGAGCACCGCGGCGACGTCTCCGGCCTTGACCTTGTCACCGACGGCGACGTTGACCTTCAGGATCATGCCCATCATCGGCGCCCGCAGTTCGCCGCTGGTTTCCGCCACCGCGCTGATGTAGGTGAGGTACGGCACCGCGGTCAGCGCGTGGATGCCGCGGCGGTCGTGGACGAAAATCGTCTGTGCCTCCTGATGAATTCGCACCGTCTCGCGGCGCGCGCCGACGATGGCGGTAAAGCTGTCGTCGGCAAGCGGGACCAGCGCGACCTGCAGTCTGTCGTCATTGACGCTGACGGTCATCGATCCGTCCGCTTGCAGCGGCGCGAACCGTATCTCGGCGCTCGCGCCGCTCTCCTCGAGATGGAGGATCGGTATCGGCGACAATCCCTCGCCGCCGGCGGCCATGTGCCAGCCGGTCATGTCGCGCGACTGCCACGGGCTGCGCGCGGCGGGTCGGCGTCGCCGGGTGATCCAGAAATACGCGCCGAGCGCGAGCGCTTCGGTGTCGGGTTCTCTGGTCTTGTCGACGAGCTGGTCGATCTGGTCGTCGATCAGCCGGGTATAGAAGGTGGCGTTGCGCGTCGCCGGCAGCTCGATCAGGCGCTCAAGGAATCCCTGATTGGTCGTGATGCCGAAGATGGAAGTGTCGTCGAGCGCCTGTTTCAGCCGGTCGAGCGCCTCATCGCGGGTGTCGGCATGGGTGATCAGCTTCGCCAGCATCGAATCGTAATAGGGCGTGACGACGGAGCCGCTCTCGACGCCGGTTTCGACGCGAACGCCTTGACCGGGAAACCGGACATAGGCCAGTTCGCCGGTGCAGGGCAGAAAGTTGTTGGCGGGGTCTTCCGCGCAGATCCGGGCCTCGACAGCGTGACCGCGGCATGTCACGTCATCTTGCGCAAACGGCAGCCCCTCGCCGGCGGCTATGCGCAACATCAGCTCGACGATATCGATGCCGGTGACCAGTTCGGTGACGGGGTGCTCGACCTGCAGCCGCGGATTGACTTCGAGAAAGTAATAGGTGTCATCGCGCAGGATGAATTCGACCGTGCCCACGCCGCGATAGTTCAGGCGCTTGCCGAGCCGCACCGCGTCGGCAGCGATCTTCTCGCGCAGTTTCGGCGACAGATTGGCGGCCGGCGCTTCCTCGATGACCTTCTGATGCCGCCGCTGCAGCGAGCATTCGCGCTCGAACAGATGGATCACATTGCCTTTGCCGTCGCCGGCGATCTGCACCTCGATATGACGGCCGCGCTCGACCAGTTTTTCGACGATCAATCCGGCATAGCCGAAGGAATTCTTGGCCTCCCGCATGGCGGATTCGATTTCGCCGGCAAGACCATCGAAGTTCGAGACGGCGCGCATGCCCTTGCCGCCGCCGCCGGCCGCGGCCTTCAGCATCACCGGAGGCTCGAGTTCGCGCACGATGAGGTCGATTTCGGCCGGATCCTCGCTCGGCGTCTTGCTGCCGGGGACGATCGGCACCTTGGCGGCTTCGGCTTCCTGCTTGGCGGAGGCCTTGTCGCCCAAGCGTTCAATGACCTCGGCCGTCGGCCCGATGAAAACGAGGCCAGCGGCTTCCACGGCGCGGGCAAACGCCGCATTTTCGGCGAGGAAGCCGAACCCGGGATGAATGGCCTCCGCGCCGACGGCTTTGGCCGCGGCAATGACCGCATCGATGCGCAGGTAGCTCTCGGACGCAGCGGCGCCGCCGATTTCGATCGACTCGCCGATTTCCTTGACATGCAACGCGTTGGCGTCAGCTGCGGAGTGCACGCCTGCGACCGCGATGCCGAGCCGATGACAGGTTCGCGCTATCCGGCAGGCAATTTCACCGCGGTTGGCGATCAGGATTTTCTTGAACACTGCCGATATCCTCTGTCGTCACATCCTGAACACGCCGAACTCGGTTTCCTGCTGCGGCAGACGGCCGGCCAGATCGAGCAGCAGCGCCATCACGTTACGGGTCTCGAGTGGATCGATCACCATATCGCACCAGGTATGACGCGCATAATTATAGGCGTTGGCGAAATCCTCGAATGTCTTGCGCACCGGCGCGCGGTAGGCCTCGCGCTCCTCGTCGGTCCAGCTGGTGCCGTCGCGCTTGTGCGCCTCATCCTTGACCATGGCGAGCGTGTTGGCGGCCTGGTCCGGACCCATGATGGCGGAACGGCCGTGCGGCCACATCATCATCGCATGGGGCTTGAAGGCGCGGCCGCACATCGCAAGGTACCCTGCGCCGTAGGAGTTGCCGATGATGAGGGTGTATTTCGGGACGTTGGCGCTGGCCATCGCGGTGATCATCTTGGCGCCGTGCTTGGCGATGCCGCCTTCTTCCGCCTCGCGTCCGACCATGAATCCGGTTACGTCGGCCATGAAGAGCAGCGGAATGTTTCGCTTGCAGCACAGGTCGATGAAGTGGGTCGCCTTGAGCGCGCATTCGGAAAACAGCACGCCGTTGTTGCAGAGGATACCGACCTCGAAGCCCATGATGCGGGCAAAGCCGGTGATCAGCGTCTCGCCATAGAGCGGCTTGAATTCATGAAACTCGCTGCCGTCGACCAACCTAGCGACAATTTCACGATTATTGGTAGGAATGCGCGGGTCGGTGCTGATCAGCCCGTAAATGTCGCTGACGTCGAAGCGTGGCTCGCGCGGGGGCGCCACGTCCCAGCGCTGCGGCGGAATATCGCCGAGGTTGGCGACGACGTCACGCGCGATGGCGATGGCGTGGCTGTCGCTTTCCGCCAGATGATCGGTGACGCCGCTGACGCGGCTGTGCATCTCGCCGCCGCCGAGCGTCTCCATATCGACTTCTTCCTTGGTCGCGGCATAGACCAGTTGTGGTCCGCCCAGGAACATCGCGCCCTGATTGCGAACGATGACGGTCTCGTCGCACAGCGCCGGCATGTAGGCGCCGCCGGCGGTCGACGGTCCGTGCACGGTGGCGATCTGCGCGATGCCTTCGCTCGACATCCGGATCT
>JAJYAH010000456.1 GCA_021779635.1 Pseudomonadota bacterium
GCAACGCATTCTGTGTCCAGCCTTGCAAGGTCGCTTGCGACTTCGGGCGCATCGATGCCGGAATAGAGATCGGCCAGGTTCCATTCCGGCAGCTTGCCGGTCTTGTTGGCGGTGCTGGATTTTGCCTTGGATCTTGCCTTGGATTTTACCGCGGATTTCTGGCCGTTCGATTTGCGTTGGGCCTGCGACTTGCGGAGAGCGGATGGGGAGCGCGAGGTCATCTGGTTCGAGCCTATGCGTTTTCGACGTATGCATTTCGGCCTGGAAGGCCGAGCGAGAGCGGGACCGCAACATTTAAGAGGGCGTTAATCGGCATCCGCCAGAGTGCCCCGATTCGAGACAGATAGTTGTAACGTCCGAGGAACGCCATGGCTGCCAGCATTTTGATTGTCGATGACGACGCCGTACAGCGCCGGCTGGTCGAAAACATGGTGCAGAAGTGCGGCTACGAGGCCACCGTCCTCGACAGCGGCGACGCGGCCATCGCCATGCTGACCGCGCCGGACACGCAGCCGGTCGATGCCGTGGTGCTCGATCTGGTGATGCCTGGCCTCGACGGCATGGGCGTGCTGGCGAAAATCCGCGAAGCCGGTCTCAATGTCCCCGTCATCGTGCAAACCGCCCATGGCGGCATCGACAATGTGGTGTCGGCGATGCGCGCCGGCGCCCAGGATTTCGTGGTGAAGCCGGTCGGCATCGAGCGGCTTCAGGTGTCGCTGCGCAACGCGCTCAATACCAGCGCGCTGAAAGGCGAACTGCAGCGCATCCGGCACAGCCGCGAAGGCAAGTTGACCTTTGCCGACATCGTTACCCGCAGCGAGACCATGGTGAGCGTGCTGCGCACCGCCCAAAAGGCCGCCGGCTCCACCATACCGGTGCTGGTCGAAGGAGAATCCGGCGTCGGCAAGGAATTGTTCGCACGCGCCATCCACGGCAGCGGCGAACGCAAATCAAAACCGTTCGTCGCCGTCAATTGCGGCGCCATCCCCGACAATCTGGTGGAGTCGATCCTGTTCGGCCACGAGAAGGGCGCCTTTACCGGCGCCACCGAACGCCACACCGGCAAATTCGTCGAGGCCTCCGGCGGCACGCTCTTTCTCGACGAAGTCAGCGAATTGCCGCTGGCCGCCCAGGTGAAACTGCTGCGCGCGCTGCAGGAAGGCGCGGTCGAGGCGGTCGGCGGCCGCAAACCGGTCAAGGTCGACGTCCGCATCATCTCCGCGACCAACCGCAAATTGCTCGACCGTGTCAAAAGCGGACAGTTTCGCGAGGATCTGTTCTATCGCCTCCACGTCCTGCCGCTGACGATTCCGCCGTTGCGGATGCGGCGCGAGGACATCCCGCATTTGCTGCGACATTTCCTGGCGAGATTCTGCGCCGAGGAACATCGCCCCATCACCGGCATCAGCGGCGATGCCATGGCGCTGCTGTCGCAACTCGACTGGCCCGGCAATATCCGCCAGTTGGAGAACGCGGTCTATCGCGCCGTGGTGATGAGCGAAACCGACCAGCTCGGCCTTGCGGATTTTCCGCAGGCCGCCGCGCAATCGCAGGCGCTATCGGAATCGCACGGCACGCAGGTCGAACCGCTCGTCATCGCGCCCGGATTTCACTCAACCGCGCCGGCCATGGTATCTGGTAACGAGATACCTATCGCGCCACAGCCGGGCGCGGGCACCCTCGCGATGCTGACAAATGCCGGCGAGATCCGGCCGCTGGAAGAAATGGAAGCCGAAATCATCCGGTTTGCGATCTCGCATTATCGCGGACAGATGTCCGAAGTGGCTCGCCGCCTGAAAATCGGCCGCTCGACGCTCTATCGCAAACTCGACGAGGCCGCCGGCGACGATTCTCCGGCCGGCGGCGCCAATGACGCCAACTGAGGCAGATGCTCAATTGCGGCGCGCGCGTGAACTGCCGAATCGATAACGCCGAATGTGCCGATCGTTCTGGAACATTTGAACCGTTGCCTGCCGGACACAGACAAAGCGGGGCGCGCGTGGCAAAAAGCGCTCAATCCGCTGCAAAGCGGGTCCTTGAGGTCAGTTTGTCGTGAGTTGCCCCGCGTGGCGCTGGCTGCATAAGTGAGGCGCGTGTATCGTTTGCAGATGAATCGTTATGCGCAGGCGTACTTACCTTAGATGTGCCTTAGATGCGGAGTGCATTGAGACGCGATCCAGATGCTGCTGGATGAATGTGCTTCGGAGCCGATCAGATTGGGGCTTTAGCAAAGGCTGTGACGGACGATACTCGAGAGCTGCTCCATGCCGGGGCAGTTTCGCCCAAGGGGTTTGACGATGCTTGACTGTTCGAAGAGCCGTGCTGGATTTGAGCGCATGCTGATGGCCGTCGCGGCGACTTTCCTCACGGTATCCGCGACCTCGGCACTTGCTCAGACCGGTCCGGCCCGCAGCCCCGCGGAACTGGCAATTGACGCGGCGATCCCGCGTCCCGAACCCGCCAACCTCCCGCCTCCGACCATCAACGATTTCAAGCCGGACGCTGCCGTGCCTGCACCCAACGCTGCGAAGGTGACGGAGAAGGCCGCGGAAACCAAACCATCCGACGTCGTCGCTGCTCCGGTCGCCGATGCCGCCAAGATCGACGCGAGCAAGGTTGATACGAGCAAGCCCGACACTGCCAAGGCCGACACCGCTAAGGTCGATTCCACCAAAGTCGACTCCGGCAAGGGCGACACCGCTACCACCACGACCGAACCGCCTCCGGCTGCGGTGACCGCAACACCGGCCGTCGAGCCTGCCAAGGAAGCAACCAAGGCTGCCAGCAACGTGCCGACGGCCGATCAGCCGGTCGCCGAAAAATTGCGCGACATGCTGGGCACAAAGTCCTCACGCTATTTCGAGCGCAAGGCCGAACGCGCCGCGGTGGAGAAGTTTTATACCGCGCGCGAATTTGCGCCGCTGTGGACCCAGGGCGGCTCGATGACGGAGAGCGGCAAGGGCGTCATCGCGCGTCTCAAGGACGCAGCCTCCGACGGCCTCGATGCCGCCGATTATCCGGTGCCGGATTTTGCCGCGGCGACCAATCCGGATGCGCTTGCGGAAGCCGAATTGAAGCTGACCGCGAGCATGCTGGATTATGCGCGCCAGGCGCAGAGCGGCCGGATGCACTATTCGCAGGTCAGCGGTGATATCCAATATCCCGAGCATCCCATCGATCCGGCGGAAGTGCTGGCGAATGTCACGACGGCCAAGGATGCGTCCGCTGCGCTCGACAGCTACAACCCGCCGCAAAAGCTCTATCGTGAATTAAAGGCGAAGCTTGCCGAGTTGCGCGGCGAAGGCAATGGACCGGTCATTCAGATCGCAGAGGGGCCGGTGCTGAAATTCACACCGGCGCGCGGCAAGAGGCAGGCCGCGGTCGAAATGGAAGATGACCGGGTGCCGCAACTGCGCGCCAAGCTCGGCATCACCGAAAACGCCGACGATACCCATTACGATGCGGTGGTCGCCGAGGCCGTGCGCAAATACCAGCAGGGCGCCGATCTCAAGCCGACCGGCGTGCTGGACGACAGGACCGTCAAGGCCATCAACAGCCCGCGACGCGACCGCCAGATCGACACCGTGATCGTCAATATGGAGCGCTGGCGCTGGCTGCCGCGCGACCTCGGCGTACCCTCGCTCGGCGACGCCTATGTCATTCTCAACATCCCCGATTATACGCTCAAGGTGATGCAGAACGGCGCCCAGATCTGGACCACCAAGGTGGTGACCGGAAAACCGGGCATTCATGCCACGCCGCTTTTGACCGAGACCATGAAGTTCATCACGGTCAATCCGACCTGGAATGTGCCGCCATCGATCATTTACAACGAATACCTACCAGCCCTGCAGCAGGATCCGACCGTGCTGCAACGCATGGGTCTGAAGCTCGAGTACGGCCACGATGGCAGCGTTCACATTTCGCAGCCGCCCGGCGAAGCCAACGCGCTCGGCCGCATCCGCTTCAATTTCCCGAACAAGTTCCTGGTCTATCAGCACGACACGCCAGAAAAGAGCCTGTTCGCAGCTTCCGATCGTGCGTTCAGTCACGGCTGCATGCGGGTGCAGAATCCGGATCAATACGCCGCGACCCTGCTCGGGATCACCGACCCACAAGATCATTATACGCCGGAAAAGATCCGCAGCATGTACGGCCAGAGCGAGATCGACATCAAATTTCCGACCCCGATCCCTGTCAACATCACCTATCAGACGGCGTTTGTGGACGACGCGGGCAAGCTGCAGTTCCGCCGCGACGTCTATGGCCGCGACGCCACCATGCTGGCGCTGCTCCGCAACAGCAAGGGCAAGGATCTGGAAACCGTGGTTGCGCATTCGCAGCCGAACTATGTCCATCCGGTCGGCAATCTGCCGACCGGCGTCAGCTATGCCAGCGACTATTCCGGACCTTCGTTCTTCGAACGGCTGTTCGGTGTAGCGACCCCTGCCCCTCCGCCGCCGGGCCGAAGGCGCCTGCAACCGCAACCGCGGCAGGTGATCACCCGCTGACCGCGCTTTCCCGCCGGGAAGTTTGAATTTCTCCAGTAAAACCAATGGTCCCGCCGGATTTTGGCGAACCCATCCACATTAACCATTCTCCACCCAGATTTGACCACTGGGCTATTTTTCGCCACACTCGACAGGTTAGGTTAAGGCCTGACTTGGGGACAGGGTGTAAACATCGATTAACCCTCCCGCTTTAAGACTGCGTTCATCCTCTTTCGCCACACGGGGTAGCGAAAGAGTCCCTCGATCGGTCGTCCTCTGGGTGGGCTCAAACGTGCTGGCTGGTTGCGCACGCCAATTCAACTCCCTGTCGCTGCCGAGGGTCGGGCTTCATTTCGGCCTGACATCCCTGTTGCTGCTCGCGGGAGCCGGATCGGTCCATGACGCGGCGGCGCTGAACGAAACGCGCACCCTTTCGTTTCACCACACCCACTCCAACGAAGATCTCACCGTCACCTTCAAGCGCGACGGGCGCTACGACGAAGACGCGCTGAAGCAACTCAATCACTACCTCCGCGACTGGCGCAGCCAGGACCAGACCACGATGGATCGTCATCTGTTCGACATCCTCTGGGAAGTCTACCGCGACGTTGACGGTAAGAAGCCGATCCAGATCATTTCCGCCTACCGCTCGCCCGCCACCAACGCCATGCTCCGCCGCCGTTCGTCAGGCGTGGCCCGCTTCAGCCAGCACATGCTGGGCCACGCCATGGATTTCTTTATTCCGGACGTGCCGCTTGAGCAGATCCGCTATGCCGGGCTTCGCCTGCAACGAGGCGGCGTCGGTTTCTATCCGACATCGGGATCGCCCTTCGTCCATCTCGACACCGGCAGCATTCGTCACTGGCCGCGGATGACCCGTGAACAGCTGGTCAAGGTATTCCCTGACGGACGCACCGTGCACCTTCCCACCGACGGTACCCCGCTGAAGGGATATGAACTGGCCCGTGCCGACATCGAAAAGCGCGACGGCGACGACAGGGCGATGACCAAGAGCAGCCCGAGCCTGTGGAGCAGGCTGTTCAAAGGCAAATCGAATGACGAGGAGGACGAGGGCAGCGCTCCGGCCGTCAGCGAAAGACCGGCTGGCGATAAAGCTGCCCCGGTCGGCGTGATGGCCGCCGCCGCGCCCGCCAAATCCACCGAAACCGTGCCGATGCCGCGCTCAAAGCCGTCAGCCGTCGCGACGCTCCAACTGGCTTCCGCCGACGTCCAAATCGTGCAGCCCGCCAAGCCCAGGCAGACGGCGGCCGCATCGGCTGACAAAGCCGAAGCGAAACCGGAAACCCCGACCGACATCATCAATGCCCGCGGTTTCTGGGGCGACGCCGCCACGACGCCAAAGCAGGCAACGCCCGCGCAGGTCGCCGCTCTTGGCGCCCGCCAGGCGGTTTCCTCCGCCGACCCGCAATCGACCGCCAGCGTCTCCGACGCGTTGGCCTATGCGCCCGCAGCCAATTCACCGCTTGACCGCTCGAACGTCGTCGCAGCCACCGCGCCGATTCCCCGCGGCGCCCGGCCGGCATCGGTTTCCCGCAACTCAATGG
>JAJYAH010000457.1 GCA_021779635.1 Pseudomonadota bacterium
ATCACGACGGTCTTGCGCTGCGCAGCCATAGCCGCAGCAATTCGTCCTGCATGGTCTCGCTGGTCCGCGAATCGAGCGCGCCGAACGGCTCGTCAAGCAGCAGGATCTTGCGTAAGCCAGCGTGAGGGCTATGGCGACGCGGTGCGTGTAGCGCGACAGATGCGCGAGCACGGGCTCCGTCGTGCCATGCGACCTCACAGAAGCCTCTAGATTCCCAAATCGCCTCTGATGTGATTCGATTCGGGTATATTCGTTGGGAATTCCGGTGACAGGCTATTCTTGCAGGGTCGGTTCGGCGC
Organism: Pseudomonadota bacterium; assembly: GCA_021779635.1. The sequence continues at coordinate 300 of JAJYAH010000457.1, forward strand.
CGCCACCCATGGACGAAAAATCTCACCGCGCACCCTCCTTGATCCAACCGCATTTCCTTTGGACACCCTCCCTGCCCTGATAGCCCGCCCTTGGCGTTCCTTGCTATACTTGGTCATGCGAATCTTGACCTATCAGGGGCTGGACACTCACCGCCTGCAGAAGCCGCTGGCGCGGATCCGCGCGGCCATCGTGCGCGAGGATTTTCGCGCCGCGGGGATCAGAAAGCTGGCGCCGACGCCGTACTGGCGGGCCAAACTGGACGACAAGAGCCGGCTGCTCATGCAGTTCGTCCGCCACGGTGGCGAGACGGTCTGCCTGTTTCTCGAAATCATCGACAACCACGCCTATGAAAAATGCCGATTTTTGCGCGGCGCTAGGGTCGATGCCGGCAAGGTCAAGGAGACCGCGGATGTGGCCTCCGCGGACGCCCTGGTGCAGGATGTACCCGCCGCCAATCCGATCCGGCTGACCTGGCTGCATCCGACCCGCGATCAGTTTGTGCTGCTCGACAAGCCCATCGTATTCGACGACGTCCAGGAAGAGGTCCGGCGCTCGCCGGTGCCGATCGTGGTGCTGGGGCCGGCAGGCTCGGGCAAGACGGCGGTGACCCTGACCAAGCTGCGCGAGGCAGCGGGCCGGGTGCTCTATGTCACGCAATCGGCCTATCTCGCCCAGTCGGCGCGCGGCCTCTATGGCGCGCATGGTTATGAGAACGGAGACCAGGAAGTTGAGTTCCTGAGCTACCGCGAGTTTCTGGAAACCATTCAGGTCCCGGCCGGGAGCGAGGTGCGGCTGGCCGATTTCGAGCCCTGGTTCAATCGCAACCGCGCGACGCTGCGCGACGTGCACGATGCCGATGGCTTCGCGCTGTTCGAGGAGTTTCGCGGCGTCATAGGGGCGAGACCGGATGCCCCCTTGAGCCTTGACGAGTACCAGGCGCTCGGCGTTCGCCAGTCGCTGTTCCCGGCCGGCACTGCGCGGGCAAATGTGCATGGGCTTTACGGCCGTTACGTGCCGTGGCTGAAGCAGGCCGGGCGTTATGATCTCAACCTGACGGCGCAAGCGTGGCGGCCTTTGGCCGAGCCGACCTACGACTTCGTGGTGATCGACGAGGTGCAGGACTTCACCATCGCCCAGCTTGCACTGATTCTCGCCACGCTGAAAAATTCGGCGCATTTCCTGTTGTGCGGCGACGCCCATCAGATCGTCCATCCCAATTTTTTCTCTTGGGCGGCGGTGCGCGCGCTGTTCTGGCGAGAGGGCGGCGACGACGACATCGCATCGGGCAAGATGGCGGTGCTGCGGGCCAATTTTCGCAACACGAAGGCGGTGACCGAGATCGCCAATCGTCTGCTCAAAATCAAGCAGGCACGCTTCGGCTCGATCGACCGGGAGAGCAATTTTCTTGTCACCTGCGCCTCCATTGAGCCCGGCTCGGTGCAATTGCTGGCCGCGAAGGAGGCCACGCTACGCGATCTCGATGCGTGCTCGCACGCCTCGGTCAATCACGCTGTCATCGTGCTGCGCGATGAAGACAAGGCGGCGGCGCGGTCGCATTTCCGTACCCCGCTGGTGTTTTCCGTGCACGAGGTCAAGGGCCTCGAATATCCGCATGTCATCCTGTTCAACCTGATTTCCTCCGCCAGATCAGCCTATGCGGAAATCGGCAAGGATGTCAGCGCAGCCGATATCGCGGGAGACGAACTAGAATACCGCCGGGCCCGCGACAAGGCCGACAAGTCGCTGGAGATCTACAAGTTCTATGTCAACGCGCTGTATGTCGGCATGACGCGGGCGGTCGAGACCCTGGTGCTGGCGGAATCCGACATTGGCCATCCGCTGTTGGCGCTGCTCGACCTGAAGGAAGCCGCCGGCGCCGCGACCGCTGCGGTGCGAGCCTCGACGAAACAGGAATGGGCGCTGGAAGCGCGCAAGCTGGAATTGCAGGGCAAGCAGGAACAGGCCCGCGCCATCCGCGAAACCTTTCTCAAATCCAGGCCGACGCCATGGTCGGCCTGGTCGGAGGCCGCCATCCGTGCACTGGAGCCGCGCGCGCTTCTCAAGACCGATCCGTCGGCCAAACTCAAGCAGGCCCTGCTGGATTATGGGCTGTGGCATGGCCAGCCAAGATTCATCGAGGACCTGGCGCACCGTGCGGCGTTCCACGCCGCTGCGGCGCTGATGCCGCAACGTCCGAAGCCCAGGACGGACACCGGATTCATTCTGAGCGACGAGACCTATTATCGTTTCAGCGGCCTCACGTCGGAGAAGCCCATTGTCAAGGCCATGAAGGCGCAGCGCGAGCGCATGTTGCGGCCCTATGCAGAGCGCTCGTTCAAACCGGTGCTGGCCGATTGCGACCTCTACGGCGTCGACCACCGCGTCCCCAGCGGCTGGACGCCCCTGATGATGGCGGCGCGGGCCGGCAACGTGGCCCTGGCGGAGGTGCTGGTGCGGCGCGGCGCCGATCTCTCGGCCACCGACGAATTCGGCCACACCGCCTGGATGATCGCGCTGTGTCGCGTGGTGGAAGAACCGGCCTTCGCCGCAAATAGAATTGGCCCGCTGTTCGACCTGCTGGCGCCTCCCGCCCTGGATGTCCAGACCGCCGGCCGCTTGGTCAAGCTGGAGCGCCATCAGGCCGAATACTGGCTGCTGAGCCTGATGCTCGCCAGCCTCAAGATCCAGGGCAGCAGCATGGTCGAACGGCGTCACGACGCGTACCGTTACAGCCGCGGCTTTTTCGCCGATGGCCTCTTGGAAACGTTGCAGGCGCTGCCCGACTATCTCTGGCACGCCTCGCGCCGCCGGCGCACCTATCTCAATCACGTGCTGGCGCGCGCCGAAGCGGGGAGCGCATACCGGCCCGCCCGAAAGCTGTGGCACCGCTGGGGCAACGGCAACTATCTGCCGGCCCGCGACATGCATCTGCGTCGCCGCACCGCGGATGGTCAGGATGCCTGGGAGCCCATCAACGAAGCGTTGAACCTGGACTGGGTGATCCGCGGATCGGACCCGTGGTTTGGCGTGGCGCTGGCGGGGCCCGAAGTCGCGCTATCGCAGGCTATGACCGGAACGGACGATATCCAAGCGGAGTTATTTTAGGAACCACGGGCGGATTCGAAAAAGCCCAAACGCTTCGGGGCGGCGCCAACGTTGCCAAATTATCCGCGTGGCTGTATGCGTGTGACATCCCTCGTAACGAGAGGCAATTGATCAAGTTCTATTGAATTCAATGCTTTAGCTGAGCGATCTGGTAGCGGGAGAGGGACTCGAACCCCCGACCCCAAATAACTCAATAAAAACAATAAACTGCCGACCACGGTCAGCCGAGGGTGTTGACCTGAGCCCCGCAAACTCCTCCAAAAATGGATAGAGTCCGTCACCTGCTGGGGGATGGACATGAAGGCAAGTCGGTTCACGGAAGAGCAGATCATTGGGGTTTTGCGGGAGCAGGAGGCCGGGGCAAAGACGGCTGACCTGTGCCGCAAGCACGGGATCAGCAGCGCGACATTCTACAAATGGAAGGCCAGGTATGGCGGCCTCGAAGTCTCGGACGCCAGGCGGCTGAAGACGCTCGAGGACGAGAACGCCAAGCTCAAGAAGCTGCTGGCCGAAGCGATGCTCGACAACGCGATGCTGAAGGATATCGCTTCAAAAAAATGGTGACGCCCGCCGTCAGGCGAGAAGCCGTCGCTCACCTGCAGGTCGCCTACAAGGTCAGCGAACGGCGGGCGTGCTCAGCGCTCGGAACAGACCGCATGTCGGTACGCTATCGCAGCCGGCGACCCGACGATATGGCGTTGCGAACCCGGCTGCGTGAACTTGCATCCGTTCGCCGGCGGTTCGGCTATCGGCGGCTTCACATCCTGCTCAGGCGCGAGGGCGTCGTCATGAACCATAAGAAGCTCCGTCGTCTTTACCGCGAGGAACGGCTTCAGGTGCGGCGGCGATCGGGACGCAAGCGGGCCGTGGGAACAAGGGCTCCGATGGCACTGCCGCAAGGTCCGGACCAGCGCTGGAGCCTGGACTTTCTGTCGGACGCATTCGCCGATGGCCGGCGGTTTCGGATATTGGCAATCGTCGACGATTTCACTCGCGAATGCCTGGCGCTGGCCGCTGATACTTCGTTGCCCGGCCTGCGTGTTGCCCGCGAGCTTGATGCCGTGATCACCCGCCGCGGCCGTCCCGCGATGATTGTTTCCGATAATGGCACCGAACTCACCAGCATGACGATGCTGCGCTGGTCACAGGAGAACGGCATCGAGTGGCACTACATTGCACCCGGAAAACCGCAACAAAATGCCTTCGTCGAGAGCTTCAACGGCCGGCTACGGGACGAATGCCTCAACGAGACGCTGTTCGCGTCCCTTGCCCATGCCCGCGAAGTGCTGGCAATCTGGAAGGATGACTACAACACGGTGAGACCGCATAGCGGTGTTGGCAATCTCGCACCGTCGATCTACGCAGGATTCAGCGCTCCCAGGATGCAACGGGATGGGACGCTGCGCTATGCCGAGGGCTCCGCGCCCCATCCCGTTGCATCACCGAGCCAACAAGGCTCAAATCAAGCCGGGACTCCACCCATCGCTGGATGAAAGAAGGGGCTCAGGTCAGAGGGTGTCCTGTGTCTGTGATACAGGTGCGAGCGCTTTTTAGCAACCGCACGGTTTTGAAGTTTAAAGTGATTGATCGGAGCTATCAGTATTTCAAAGCAGTCATACAAAAATTTTCTTAATTCACTTTGCTCAGCCAGCCACACCCGAGGAAAAACCGACTAAAGAATTCTTTGTGAATCAAACGTCGTGGAACGGCCAAGACGTAGGGCTGTTCCCCTCTAGTCGCAATGGAGGAGACAGTTATGAAATATCGTTCGATAGGAGCTGCCTTCTTGGCAGTGGCACTTGCGGCTGCGTCTCCTGCACTGGCTGAGGGCGGACATGGTGTCCGCGGAGGCGGCCACGTTCATGGTGCTCACGCAGGTGGATTTCATGGACGCGGTGCCCACTTCGCTGGCCGTGGCTATCGGGGCGGTTACCGCCGAGCCTACGGTGGCTACGGTGGATACGATAATGGACCCGGTATTGTAGGCGGCTTAATCGGAGGCGCGCTGCTCGGCGCCGGTGGAGGATACGGCTATGGAGGTTATGGCGGCTACGGCAGCTATGGTGGATACGGCGGAGATGACGACGACTGACATGCCAACGGAATCCGTTTCCACCGTCATATCCTAAACACAAAAAAGGCGGCCCGTTTGCCGCCCTTTTTACCACCGCGACCGAGAAGCATCGTAAGATGCAAAGAAAAAGTAGGCAAACCACTAAGTATGCCGGATAACGCAGAAATCAATTTCGACGCTCTCGCAACTCTCAGAAAATGGCCCTCACTCAACAATGAACGCGTAAGCGCCTCCGTCGGTGCACGTCCCTATATGATAATTGAAGGCACGCTCGATGAATGCATCCGGAAGTTCATGGCTATGCCAGTGATGAGCGCCTTGAGGTCCGGGAGGATGCCGTCGTCGAGGCGTGACGCTGCAGATCATCCGGGACTGGGTGATGCGATTTAATGCGCGGGGTGCCTCCGGCCTGCTTGACGGCAAATCGCCAGGTCAACCCACGAGGCTTGCGGCGCGACAATCAGGATGGGAATCCCGCGACAATCAGGATGAGAATGCGCCGCTGCCGGGGTGACGAAGGGAGGGCGTAGCCCGACCGGAGTTACCCCG
>JAJYAH010000458.1:0-2404 GCA_021779635.1 Pseudomonadota bacterium
TGGTCGCTGCGCGGCTGGCTGTTGACCAGGTTCTCGGGGCTAGAGTTCGACGAAATCGTTACCTCGCCCGATGATGCCTCGGCGCGGGCCGAAATCCTGCTGCTGTCGTCGTCCATCCTGGTGCCGTGTCTGCGCCACGAGGGCGCCACCGTATGGGATACGCTGGCGATTGCGGAATATCTCAACGAGGTCATGCCGCACGCCGACCTGCTGCCGGCGGACCGGGTATTACGGGCGCATTGCCGTTCGATTTGCGGTGAAATCCATTCGGGATTCACCACCTTGCGGGCGTCGCTGCCGGTCAACCTGAAGGGTCACTTCCCGAATTTCAAGATCTGGTCGCGTGCGCAAGCCGATATCGATCGGGTCTGCACGATCTGGCGCGAATGCCTGGCCAATTCGGGCGGGCCGTTCCTGTTTGGCGAACGCACCATGGCGGACGCCATGTATGCCCCGGTCGTGACCCGCTTCGTGACCTATGACGTGAAGCTGGAGCCGGGGCTGAAGGCCTATGCCGACATGATCATGGCGCTCCCGGAAATGCAGCAATGGATCGAAGCCGCCAAAGCCGAGCCGGCGGATATCGAAGAGCTCGAGGTTGAATATTAGGCAGTACAGGCCATCAGCTGCCTGTTTGTGGGGCTTAAGCTTCGGGCACGCCTTGCTTAACTTCGTACCATCCCGAGCGCGCGTACGGCCTGTCCGTCGGGACCGTCGACAACGCGCAAAAATCGCATTCCCGAAATTCCGGCTTTCGTCCAGCGGCTTCGGCGTCACCACGACGAGAAGAAGCGATTTTGCCGCAGTGCAGCGCGGCTGGCGCGATTTTCGCATGGCAAAATGAAGCTGTGAGCCGGCAATTGCGGCTGCCAAAAAATTGGACGGCTGGGCGATTGTCGCGGCCGAAATATTCAGATCGGAGGGTGTCATGAATATGCATGCCGTGGTCGATCCCAAATGGCTTGGCCTCGCTCACCCGAACGGCGATCCTCTTCACCTGAACAACAAGAATTTCGTGGCCATCGATCGCAACCAGGATGCTTCGTACGAGGCGACTTATCGCCCGCAGGCACTCTATAACCGTGCGAACGAAGGCTTTCATGCGAACAACGAAACCTTCCTGCTCCACGAGGTTTCGACAAATCTGCCGATTTACCGTCCCGATACGGGGCCCACCGATTTCCATCTTCACCTTCCACCGGGTGGTTACCAGCTCGTGCTGGTCACGTCGGGCATGTTTACCTTCGATTACGATGGCCGATATTACGCCGTCGGCCCTGGTGCGGTGATGCTGCAGAGCGCGATCGTTCATCGCCAGCTCTTTTACACCTGGTCGGGATTGTCCACTGAGGAGAATCTAAAAACGCCGCAGACGGTGGTGCCAGATCCGATTTCCATGGGCTATTCCGGTAAGTTTCTTGAAGGCTTCATTACCGATCCCACGACCTTCCCCAACCCGACCGTGGTGGGTCCGGATCACATCGACGAAGCGGAAACGCCACGTGTGGCCTGGAGCCACCCTTTGCATGATCGCCGATCCGATGCCTGCTTTTGGCTTCAGGATCCATTGGAGCTGGAAGCGCTCTACAAGCCGCTGGCGGCTGGTGCGCCCGTCAAATCCGCCGGGCCTGTTTATGTGCGCGATATCGGGATCGAAATTCCGAGCGGTCGTCTTACAACTGGACATATCATAGCGACCGACCCGCGTGGCCAATCGCTCTTGCCGAAGAGTGCATCGGCAACAGCGGATACTGCCTTTCTTGAGAAAGGCGAGGTCGTTATCTATCGCATCATTCGCGGCACAGCCGAATTCAAGAATAGTATCGGCGAGAATTTTGAACTTGCGACTGGCGATACGGTTACGGCAGGCAAGAACGCGATAAACCTCGTGGGGGTAGGTGAAAATACTCAAATCCTCCGGCTGGGCCTGCTGAAAGGCATGGAGAATCTTCGCAGTTGGACGCCGACGCAGCGTGATGAAATTGACGGCTTGGCTGGTCAAATCATTACACGGAAGGATATTCGTCCGCTACGTACCGAAGGAAAGCCGGTCGGGTATTTGTACGAGTAAGCACCGGCTCCCGGTGACGTCCTGGAAATAGTCTGTATCGCGGTCACGGTGGTCGTTAACGTTTGAAGCGGGGGCCGGCGCCACCGCCGAGCCGGCTGATCCGGATATGGTGCGGCGTTCGCCGTCAGCCGCCGACATATAGCCGTGAACGCGGCGACGCAGACGAGAACGGCTGATTCGGACGCGTTTCGTTCCATGGGCGTTCCGGATCTTAAGGCGGCACTGATTTCCGTAGCATTTTGGCACGGGCCACAGCCGCAAAGGCGCGCGCCGAGGCGTGCGCTAGGGCTCAGCGGCGGTTCAGGCGCCAGCCGACCACTGTCGCTTCAACGG
>JAJYAH010000458.1:2414-6027 GCA_021779635.1 Pseudomonadota bacterium
GGTGCCGCCGGATTCGTGATTGCGCCATTCTCCATCGACAAAGCAGCAGGCGAACGGCAGCTGATATGTGCCGCTGTGGTCTTCGCAAAGCACCTGGACCGGCTGATCCGGCGGCGGTTCGCCGTTGCCATCGAATTCAGCCAGACGTCGTTCGCGCGTTGCCATTTTCTGGTCTCCATTGCCGCGACGCGAAGACCGCCTGGTTGCGTTCTGCGCCCGGCGCTTGATCCGCCCTCGGGCCTACCCCAAGGATGTCAGCCGATTAGCGAAAAAGATCATGCGCTCTTTCAATAGTTTAAAGCGATCGGCGGCAAAACCGGACGCCGCCTTTGCCGATCGCGCGCCGCTCCCCGCCTCAACCGGGGGTGCCGATTGCAAACCTCAACGCGCGAATGAGGTTTCAGTATGATATCCTCGACGCTTGGTATCAGGCTCGCAACAAATTGACCATGATGGGGCGCTACTCGCATGCGGATTTCTACGCTCGGCCGGATCGCGCTCGTGACATCCGTGGTGCTGGCGCCGTGCGTGATGATATCCGCCGCCGCCCGCGCACAGGATGTTCCCGGCATCGAAATCTGCACGGTCGAAAAGACCATGGAGCGGCGGACCAGTTGCCTGCAGAGCAATGTCGATTTCCTGCAAAAGACGATTACAAAGCTTGGCATCGACCAACAGCAGAAGCTCGATGCCGCGAACCGGCAAATCGAAGGCTTGAAGGGTGCCGTCGCGGGCCTGCAGAAGATCGTGGACGACCTGCGGGCGGCGCAGAAAAGGACGATGGAGGACCAGAAGGTCGACACACCGCCGGCCAAGGACAATGCGGCGCCGGCCGCGAAAGACGCGAAGAAGTAACAAGAAGCAAATGACGCTCCATTGCAGGACGATCGCATGACATGAGAGGTCAAACGAGCGCGAGCTCGCTTCCCTCTCCTTCGGAGGAACAGCGATGAAACGCATCGTCATCTTGATCGACGGAACATGGAACGAGGAAGGCCAGGGCAATGACACCAACATTGCGAAGCTTGACCCTGCTTATGCCGGCGCTGGCACCCCGCTGATACTGGCCAACTCAACGGCCGGCACTGCGCAAATGGCCTTTTATCACAAGGGCGTTGGCGCCGAATCGGACCTGTTAAAACATCTGCTCGGGGGCGCGATCGGGCTTGGGCTGAAGCAGATCATTCAGGACGCCTATCAGACGCTGGTGAAAAATTACGAGCATGGCGACGAGATTTACATCATGGGTTTTTCCCGCGGCGCGTATGCGGCCCGTGCGCTCGCCGGACTTATTGGCGCATCGGGAATTCAACGTCAGCCAAGCCAGCAAGGGTTCGACGTCGCGTGGAACCATTATCGGATCGATCCTGCGGTTCGAGCCGGTGCGAAAACGGCGAGTGCGGGCGATAAGCAGGCCATCGATACCTTCAACGCGGCGGCTTCGCGAAACGACTTTCATCCGGACCGATCAATCAAATGCGTGGCGGTGTTCGACACGGTCGGTTCATACGGAATTCCGGCCGGTATTGGCCTTGCACCCTTGGCCCGGTATTTTGCGTTGGCAGTCCTCGGCTTTAACGACACCAAATTTGGCGACCATATCGACGTCGGACTTCATGCTGTTGGCGTCGATGAGCATCGCCGCCCGTTTGTGCCGACGTTCTGGACGGCGCCGAAGGGGCAGCCGCCACGGGGGCACGTTGAGCAGACCTGGTTTGCCGGGGTTCACTGCAATGTCGGCGGCGGTTATCCGGACAGCGGTCTTTCGGATGAGGCCTTGATCTGGATCATCGCGCGAATGCAGGCGCTGACCGGTCTTGCCTTTGATGCGGCGGCCGTGAAGGCGGCAACCAGGGCCGCCAACGTGAACGGGGAGGTTTACGATTCCTCAAAGGGCTGGATCGTCGATGAAACTTTCCCGCATTACCGGGTGGTTCTGTCGCCCGATGCGATCGAGCACGGGGCGTTTCTCAATACCGCAAATCCCGATCAAGAGCATATCAACGAGCGTATCCACTGGAGCGCTTTGAAAAAACTCGGTTAGCCCTGCATCATGCTGGGCCGGCCCAATACGCCGTACAATCCTTCGAATCTGCCTGCGGTTATTCCTCCCGACAAGGTCGCCACGATAACCCCGGAGGAACAGGCCATTTGGTCGACCGTTCCGTAGCGCGTATTCTGTCATGATCCGCAATCACAAATGGCGCATCCCGATGGATCGGGATGCGACTGACGCCGAAGCGAAAATTCTCAGGAATTCTTCTCGCCGCTCATGATCGGTCCGAACAACTCCCAGTTCTCGCCCTTGAAGCGCATCATCTGTAGCTGTTCGAGCGGTGCGAAATCGGTCGGGCTGGTCTTGATTTTGGCGCCCGGCAGATAGACGCCGATCTCGAAGTTCAGGTTGGCGGCCTGCCTCATGACGTTCTCGCGCGTGAGATCGTCCTTGCACTGTCTCAGCACCTGTTCCAGCCCCTTCGCCACGCCGTAACCAAACGTCGTCGATGCGTCTTCCTGATCGCCCTCGGGATACCACTTCGTCATGAAAGCGCGCCATTCGTTCATGGCGGGATCGTTCTTCCACTGCGGGTCCTTGGGGTCCTTCAGATACGACGCGCTGAGGATCCCCTGATCGTTGTCATAGCCTGCCGGCTTCATCACGCCGCCGATCGAGATCGACACGTTGGTCAGAAAATGTACGGGGTGCCAGGCCAGTTCCCCGAGTTTCTTGATCGCCTGTGCGGCAAATTTCGGCGTCGCGACATTGATGAAGATGTCCGGGTTGGCGGTCTTGATCTGAACCACCTGCGAATCCACCGTCGGCGCTGATGTTTCATAGGAAGTTTCGACGACAATCAGCTTGCTGGCCTGATCGCCGAGACCTTCGCGCAGACCGATCACATAATCCTTTCCGAAGTCGTCGTTCTGGTAGAGCACGCCGATGGTTTTGCCGGGGTAATTTTTCAGGATGTAGGCGGCATAGATGCGCGCCTCGACCCGATAGCTGGGCTGCCAGCCGATGGTCCATGGGAAGTTCTTGGGGTCGTTCCACTTCGCCGCGCCGCTCGACACGAAGATTTGCGGCACCTTTTTCGCGTTCATGTACTTCTGAATCGCGCTGTTGCCGGGTGTGCCGAGCGGATTGAAGATCAGCAACACCTCATCGGCTTCGACCAGCTTGCGCGCCTGCTCGACGGTCTTCGGCGGGCTGTAGCCGTCGTCATAGGAGATGAAGTTGATCTTGCGCCCGTTGATACCGCCCTCGGCATTGATCTTCTTGAAATAGGCATCCTCGGTTTTGCCGATCGTGGCATAGGCCGAGGCCGGTCCTGAGTAGGGCATGATATTGCCGATCTTGATCTCGGTGTCGGTCGCGCCGGGGTCGTATTTCTTCTGCGCGCTGGCGGCGCCCGCAAAGGACGCGGCGAGAAGCACCGCAAGTGCTGCAGATTTGGCATGGCCCAAGGCATATGGGTGCATCATCGTCTCCCTGACGTGCTGGCCGAGGCTCAGGCCATCTCTTGGTGGGGCAGCTCGTGAGCCGTCGGATCGAATGCCGGCGCAGTATGCACGATCGGGATGAGGTTGCCAGCGATGCCTTGGTTGATATTTT
>JAJYAH010000459.1 GCA_021779635.1 Pseudomonadota bacterium
CCGCGCTGGAGGCGTTGAATGAATGGCTGGAGCAACGCTGCAAGGCGCTGTGGCTGGAGATTCCCCATGGAAGCCAGCCCGGAACGATCGCCGACGCCTGGGCGAGCGAGACGCCGGCGCTGATGCCTGTTTCCAGGCCTTTCGATGGTTTTGTCGAATACAGCAAGCGGGTGTCGCCGACCTGCCTCGTTCATCTGGAGCGCAACCGCTACAGCGTGCCGGCTTCCTTCGCCAATCGCCCGGTGAGCTTGCGCGTCTATCCGGAGCGCATCGTCCTTGTCGCGGAAGGCCAGGTTCTTTGCGAGCACCGGAGGATCATAGAACGTTCGCACCGAAGCCATGGCCAGACGGTTTATGATTGGCGGCATTATCTGGCGGTCGTTCAGCGCAAGCCGGGAGCCTTGCGCAATGGCGCGCCCTTCGCCGATCTGCCCGAGGCCTTCAAAAGCGTGCAACAGCATCTTCTCAAACGGCCTGGCGGCGATCGGGAGATGGTGGAGATCCTGGCTCTGGTCCTGCATCACGACGAGCAGGCTGTGCTCTGCGCCGTCGAGCTGGCCCTGGGCGCCGGCGCGCCGACCAAGTCAGACTTGGATTCCGAATAAAATCAGATGAATCTACCGCGCCCGCAGTGCGGTGTCATCATTTGATGACGGCCGAACAACACGCCATTCGCCCAAGCCGACGATTATCGGCGAGACGAGGAGACGCGCCTCAGGGACTCGGGCTGCGCCCGCGTCGGCTGCGCCGATGCTGCGCATCCTTGAAGCGCGTCTCTCGCTCGCCAATTACGCCGCCGTCAGCAAATGACCCGGTCTCGCTCGCCACTTGCAACAGCCAGCCATGTCAACCAAGGTGGATTTCTGCATGCAAAATTGAATACGCCTCTTGCCTCACGAATCCCCATGTGAGGATGGAGCCATCATAAGCAATGCGACCAATAAATTTTCACCGGAGGTTCGCGCCCGCGCGGTGCGGATGGTTTTGGATCAGGAGGTCGATCATGCCTACTGAAGCGGTCAAGAAGGTCGAGTTCCATGTCGAAAATCTGGATTGCGAAAGCGAAGCGAACGCCATCCGTCGTGGGCTCACAGGAGCGCCGGGGCTAGTCGATCTGACCATCTATCCGAAAGCCGGAAAGCTGAGCATCACCTACCAAGCGCCGGCCTCGCCGGCGATATTCTCCGAGCGCCTCCGCTCGCTCGGCTACCCACAACGGAAGGATCTGCGCGACCATCGGCTCCCAAAGCCCTGGGAGAATGCCAAAGTCCTGACCGCTGGCGGATCCGGCGTCCTATTGGCTGTTGGCTGGGGGCTCGGCATGGCCGGCGTGCCAGAGTTGGTCTCGGTCGCGCTTTACCTCTTGGCTATCCTGGTCGGGGGGTGGTTCTTTGGCCGCGAGGCGATCGAGGAACTCGTCTTCGAACGCGAGATCGGGATTGAGCTCCTGATGAGCGTGGCGGCTATCGCTGCGGCTGTCTTGGGGCAGTTTGCTGAGGCAGCGACGCTGGCCTTCCTCTATTCGATCTCAGAGGCCGCCGAAGGCTACACCGAGGAAAAGACGCGGTCCGCCGTCCGGGCCTTAATGGACCTGACGCCGAGGGTCGCCCTCGTCCGGCGCGAGCGAAGAGAGCAGGAGATTCCGGCCGAGCAACTTCGTGTCGGCGATATTTTCATTGTTCGGCCAGGCCAATCCGTGGCCACAGACGGCGAGATCATGTCCGGCGAGTCGTCCGTCAACCAAGCACCGGTCACTGGCGAGAGCATGCCGGTCGGCAAGGGCCCGCGCGATACGGTCTTTGCCGGAAGCATCAATGGCGAGGGCCTTCTGGAGATCCGCGCCACGAAAGCCTTCGCGGAGAATACGATCTCCCGGATCATCAGACTTGTGGAGGAGGCGCAGGAGAGGAAAGGCGCCAGCCAGCGCTTTATCGAACGCTTCGGCGCCTGGTACAGCCCGGCTGTGCTCACGCTTGGCACCCTTATCGGCGTGCTGGCGCCAGCGCTGCTCGGTGACTGGCATACATGGCTCGTCAGAGCGACCATCTTCATCGTCGCCGCGGCGCCGTGTGCGCTGGTGATCTCCATACCCATTACGATGGTTGCGGCCCTAGGCACAGCGGCCAGACGCGGCGTGCTGATCAAGGGCGGCCTCTACATGGAGGAATTGGCCCGCATCACTGTTGTCGCACTCGACAAGACGGGAACGGTAACGGTGGGGAAGCCTGACGTCTCCGATGTCATTTTTCTGCAAGCCGCACCCGGTGTCAGGGATCAGACCGCACTTCTCGCGGTCGCGGCCGGCATCGAGGCGCGCAGCGAGCATCCGCTGGCGCGGGCGATTGTGCATCACGCCCGGAAGCTCGGTATTGAGCCGGTCGAGATGGACGAGTTTCGCGCGCTGACAGGAGCCGGCGCCTCGGCGCGCTTCGCCGGCGGGTCCGTGTTCGTCGGAAATCCGAGATTCTTCCGGGAGAGGCTTGGACCGAAATTAGGCGCCGTGGACGATCTGGTCGAGCGTCTGGAGCAGGAAGCCAAGACCGTCGTCCTTATCGGAAATCAAGCAGGCACGTGGGGCATCATAGCCCTCCGCGACACGATCCGCGCCGATGCTGCTCAGGCGATCGCGGCGCTCCGGTCTGCGGGTATCGGGCGGGTAATCATGCTCACCGGCGACAACGAGCGGTCGGCCCGCGCGATCGCGCACGACGTTGGCATTGACGAGGTCCACGCCGGACTGACGCCGGAGGGCAAGGTCGAGAAGGTGCGGGAGTTGGCCGGCATCTACCGGCACGTCGCCATGGTTGGCGATGGCGTCAATGATGCTCCGGCACTGGCGGCAGCGAATGTCGGGATTGCCATGGGCGCGGCAGGAACGGACGTGGCGCTGGAGACCGCGGACGTGGCTCTGATGGCCGATGACCTCCTGAAGCTATCGGAAGCAAACGGCCTGGCGAGGAAGGCGCAGGCTATCACTCACCAAAACCTCGCGCTCTCAACGGTGCTAATTGGCGGCCTCATCGCCGGCGCCCTTTCCGGCCTCCTATCGCTCCCCATCGTTGTCGTTGCACATGAATTGAGCGAATTGGCGGTGATCGTCAACGGCCTGCGAATGCTGCGGACGCGGACATAATTGTTCATCGGCTGCATTGACGTGAGTCAACATGATCGGGGCATATGTGCACGAATATACCAAGGGCCACCAATTGAAGGAGGACGACAATGCGCAGATTTTATCGCGCTGATATGGCCGCGATCGTGACCGCGGTCACCTGGGCAGCGATCCCAGCGAGTGCCCAACCCCACGACCCCTACGGCCCTGGAATGATGGGCGGCTACGGCATGATGCATGGTTATGGCTATGGCTACGGTCCGGGCATGATGTACGGACCGTATGGTGACTACAGCAACTACGATTCTCGCTATTACCGCGGCGATCGCTACTACAATCCGCGCCGTGGTTGGTATCGGCACCACCATCGGCACTACGTGTGTTTCGGCTTGCAATATTGGCTCTGACGCACTTTTGATGGCGCTCAGGATTGAAATCCGATGACCCGGGCCTGAAGCAGATCGATTTTTCCTCTGCCGTACATTTGACGCTTCACGAGTTTCAACTTGGTGATCTGACCCTCTGTCTGGCCGTTCGACCATGGCGACGTGATCGCGGCCGCGACGGCGGCGCAATCTTTGGTGACGCCACTGGCGAACGAGGCTACGAGGCTTGAACCGGCGCGTTCCAGCCAGGGATCGAGATCAGCCAACGATTTCTTGCGGATCATCGCCTGGAACGCGGCGATGATCTCGCGCGCTGCGACCAGCGACGGGGCGCCGCGCTCGATCGCAGCGACTGTCACGGTTTCGGATTTGGTGAGATCATCTCGGCCGATCGTCAGAAGCCTCGCGATCGTTCGCGCCGACGGCGCACGGCTCAAGGCTTCGCCATCGACCTTTTCCGCACGCCGTCGGCGTCCGGCCCATTCGCCGACCACTCGCAGGCAGCCACGAAAGCCTTGGGCTTTGAGTTGTCGCCACAACTCCGAGCCATTGCGACGACCGACCGCCCATTGCGCGTCGAGCCAGGGCAGATAAAGCTCCAACGAACTCTCGCGGACGCGAAAGACGTCCGAACGTTGGCCGCACAGGACTTTTCGAACCAAGCCGCGGCTGCATCCGGTACGGCGCACGATCTCCTTGATCGGAATTCCGTCGTTGGCCAACCGGAGAATGACGGAGTTTTCTTCCTCGCGGCGAAGAAATCCATTGTACTGGATCCGCTCAGCGGCAGTGAGGAGGTCGGGATTGATCGTCGCGGCGCCAATGGCGACTCGGATCTGACGCATCGATTTGCGCACCGCGTCCAGGAAGGCGCGGCTGGCGTTCTCCATCAAATGCCAGCGGTCGGCCACTTGGGCGGCTTGAGGCAGAGCCTTGGCCGCCGCCAGCGCGTAACCGCCGCCGCGGTCGCGAGCGACGACGGAAATTTGCGGCTGCTTGGAAAGCCATTCCTGGGCAGTCGCCGGTTCGCGGTCGGGGAGCAAGGCGATGGTCTTGCGTCGCTCCAAGTCGCAAATGATTGTTCCGTAACGCTGGTTGCGACGCCAGGCCCAGTCGTCGATGCCAATCACCGTTGGAGCGACGAAGCGCGGGCTTCCGCGCCGTCGCACGACGCGCAGCAACGTGTCGTTGCTCACCGGCAGCGTAAGCGGTGTTTTCAGGCCACGGCTTTGAAGGCCTGCGGAGCGGCGTAGGCCCACGGGAGCAGATCGTCGATGGCGGTGTTGAGATGGCCATTGACGATTTTGGCGAGGACGTCGGCAAGGTAAGTGTAGGGATCGACCCCGCTTAACTTGCAATTCTCGATCAGCGTGGCGATCACGGCCCAGTTGTCGCCGCCGCCGTCCGAGCCAGCGAAGAGCGCGTTCTTGCGGTTGAGCGCGAGCGGTCTGATCGAACGCTCGACCGTGTTGGAGTCGATTTCGATCCGGCCATCGTCGAGGAAGCGGGTCAAGCCGTCCCAGCGTGAGAGCGCATAGCGGATCGCGTCAGCAAGCTTGCTCTTCTGGCTGATGAGCGCGAGCTTGGAGCGCAGCCAGGGTTCGATGTCGTCGAGAAGGGGACGCGATCGTTCCTGACGGACCGCGCGGCGTTGGTCGGGGCTGTGGCCGCGAATGTCCTTCTCAACCGCATAGAGTAGCGCAATGCGTTGCAGCGCCTCGGTCGCGATCGGCGAGGCCTCTGCGACGGCGCGCTCATAGAAGCGACGCCGGACATGGGACCAGCAAAAAGCGAGGCTGACGTCGCCCTTTTGGGCGAGCGCGCGGTAGCCGGCGTAGCCATCGACCTGAAGAATGCCCTTAAAGCCGGCGAGATGCGCGGCCGGCTGCGACGCCGTCCGGTCCGGCGCATAGACGTAGGCGACCGCCGGCGGGTCCGTTCCGCCCCAGGGGCGATCGTCTCTCGCATAGGCCCAAAGTTGGCCGGTCTTGGTGCGGCCTCGGCCGGGATCAAGGACCGGCGCCGTCGTCTCGTCGGCGAACAGTTTCGCGGACGACCGCAGGTTGGCGAGGATACGTTCGCGGATCGGCCGCAAATGGAAGGCGGCGCGACCCACCCAATCCGCGAGCGTCGAGCGGTCGAGATGAATCCCCTGTCGCTCATAAATCTGGGCCTGGCGATAGAGCGGCAAATGATCGGCGTATTTGGACACGAGCACGTGGGCGACCGTCGCCTCGGTCGGCAGGCCGCCCTCGATCAATCGCGCCGGCGCCGGCGCCTGGATCACCGCGTCTTCGCACGCGCGGCACGCATATTTCGGGCGCCGCACCACCAGAACTCGAAACTGAGCGGGCACGACGTCGAGCTTCTCGCTGACGTCTTCGCCGATCCGATGCAACTCGCCGCAACAGCAAGGGCAGACCTTGCTATCGATGTCGACGGTGGTCTCGATGCGCGGCAGGTGAGCCGGCAACGCGCCGCGATTTGCGCGGCGTTTGCGGGTGCCCTCCGCCCGGGTC
>JAJYAH010000460.1 GCA_021779635.1 Pseudomonadota bacterium
AGGCCAGCGCCCCCGGAGAGGCCCATAGCATCGCAATAACAAGGAGGAACTTCATGATGCATGAAGCCGGGAGGAAGCGACGACGGCGCCGTGGAACTTGCTATCGCTTAGGAACGGTCGGCGGGGGCCCGTTCGGAAACGAGCCCCAGTCTAGCCTATCGAAGGCCCGACGTCCGGCAGATCGACGCGGCGGCCGAACGAATTGCGAAACTCCGTTCGCTACTCGCCATTACCGCCATTGCCGTTCTCGGCGTCCTCGCCGATGTGCTCGACGGACACCACATGCTCGTCTTCGGCGGTGTCGAACACGATCACGCCCTGGGTCGAGCGGCCGGCGATCCGGATGCCCTCGACCGGGCAGCGGATCAACTGACCCTTGTCGGTCACCAGCATGATCTGGTCGGAATCCTCGACCGGGAATGACGCCACCAGCTTGCCGTTGCGGTCGTTCACCGACATCGCGACGATGCCCTTGCCGCCGCGGCCGGTGGTCCGGTACTCGAACGACGACGAACGCTTGCCGTAGCCGTTTTCGCTGATGGTCAGCACGAACTGCTCGCTGGCGGACATCGCGACATAGCGCTCCTCGCCAAGCTCGATGGCGCCGGAGGCGTCCTCATTGTCCGTGCCGGTCTCCTCCTCAACGCCGCCGCGCCGCACCGCATTGGCACGGCGCAGATAGGCGGCGCGCTCTTCGGCATCCGCGTCCATGTGGCGCAGGATGGTCAGCGAGATCAGCTTGTCGTTTTCGGCAAGCGCGATGCCGCGCACGCCCATCGAGGTGCGCCCCGTAAACACCCGCACATCGGCGACGGGGAACCGGATGCACTGGCCGCCGGCGGCGGTCAGCAGCACGTCGTCGCGCTCGGTGCAGATCTGCACGTCGACAATCGCCTCGTCGGCGTCAAGCTTCATCGCGATAATGCCGGAACGCCGGACATCGACGAAGTCAGACAGCTTGTTGCGGCGGACATTGCCGCCGGTGGTGGCAAACATCACGTCGAGATTGCCCCATGAGGATTCGTCCTCCGGCAGCGGCATGATGGTGGTGATGCGCTCGCCCTGCTCCAGCGGCAGGATGTTGATCAAGGCCTTGCCGCGGCCGTTCGGCGGTGCCACCGGCAGCCGCCAGACCTTTTCCTTGTAGACCTGGCCGCGCGACGAGAAGAACAGCACCGGCGTGTGCGTCGAGGCCACAAACAGGCGGCTGACGAAATCCTCGTCGCGGGTCTGCATGCCCGAGCGGCCCTTGCCGCCGCGGCGCTGCGCCCGATAGGTCGACAGCGGCACGCGCTTGACGTAGCCGGCATGCGAGACCGTCACCACCATGTCCTCGCGCTGGATCAGGTCCTCGTCTTCGACTTCATCTTCATGCTCGACGATGACCGTCCTTCGTGGCGTCGCGAATTCCGACTTCACGGCAAGGAGCTCTTCCTTGATGATCGTCTGCACGCGGGCGCGCGAACGCAGGATATCGAGGTAATCGGCGATCTCGACCGCCAGTTTGTCGAGCTCTTCGGAAATTTCTTCACGGCCCAGCGCGGTCAGCCGCGCCAGCCGCAGTTCGAGGATGGCCTTGGCCTGCTCGAGCGACAGCCGCGCGGTGCCGTCCTCCGCGAGCCGGTGGCGCGGATCGTCGATCAGCGTGATCATGGCGGCGACGTCCCTGGCCGGCCAATCGCGCGACATCAGGGTTTCGCGCGCGGTATTGGGATCGGGCGAGGTCCGGATCACGCGGATGATCTCGTCGATATTCGCCACCGCGATCGCAAGACCGACCAGGATATGGGCCCGGTCGCGGGCCTTGTTGAGCAGGAATTTGGTGCGGCGGGTGATCACCTGTTCGCGGAACGCGATGAACAGCGTGAGCAGATCCTTCAGGTTCATCACCTGGGGCCGGCCGGAATCCAGCGCCAGCATATTGGCAGGAAAATTCGATTGCAGCGGCGTGAAGCGATAGAGTTGGTTCAACACCACTTCCGGCATCGCATCGCGCTTCAATTCGATCACGACGCGATAGCCGTCGCGGTCGGATTCATCGCGCAGTTCGGCAATGCCCTCGATCTTCTTGTCGCGGTGCAATTCGTTGATCCGCTCGACCATGGTGGCCTTGTTCACCTGGTAGGGAATTTCCGAGATGATGATGGCTTCGCGGTCCTTGCCGTAAGCCTTGATCGCGATCTTGCCGCGCATCACGATCGAGCCGCGGCCGAGATGATAGGCGGAGCGGATGCCCTGGCGGCCGAGGATGATGCCGCCGGTCGGAAAATCCGGTCCCGGAACGATGTTGATGAGTTCGTCGATGGTCAGCGCGGGATCGTCGATCAGCGCGACGCAGGCGTCGATGACCTCGCCGAGATTGTGCGGCGGAATATTGGTCGCCATGCCGACCGCGATGCCGCCGGCGCCGTTGACCAACAGGTTCGGGAACTTGGCCGGCAGAACCGTCGGCTCGGTCTCGGAACCGTCGTAGTTCGGCTGGAAATCGACCGTGTCCTGGTCGATATCGCCGAGCACTGCGAGCGCCGACTTGGTCAGCCGTGCTTCGGTATATCGATAGGCCGCCGGTGGATCGCCGTCGACCGAGCCGAAATTGCCCTGCCCGTCGATCAGCGGCACGCGCATGGAGAAATCCTGCGCCATCCGGACCATCGCATCGTAAATCGACTGGTCGCCGTGCGGATGATATTTACCGATCACGTCACCGACGACGCGCGCGGATTTGACGTACTTCTTGTCCGGCGTATGGCCCTGCTCGTACATCGAGTACAGGATTCGCCGGTGCACCGGTTTCAGGCCGTCGCGCGCATCGGGCAACGCGCGTGCCACGATCACGCTCATGGCGTAATCGAGGTAGGAGCGTTTCATCTCATCGAGGATGGATACGGGACGAATATCGGAAGGCCCCCGCGGCTCTCCGGGCTTCGTATCTTCAGGGTCAGACAAAGGGGAAATCCGGTCAGTTTTAGCTTAGAATCATATAGCGTATCGGGACCCTTCAAACCACCCCTAAACGATTCCCGCCAGCGCTTTTTCCCTTCGTTTTTCCAGAGACTTACGCGGCCGGCGACGGCCTTCGCCAAGGTCCCAAAACCCGCCATCGGAACCGGCCATCGGAACCTCGCCGGAAGGCCTTGCTTCGCCGGCTAGGACAGGCCCGCGGACGGCGTTCTCAACGGGGGCATCATTGACCAAACACGACCGCATGCATGATCCGTCCCGGCAGCAGCGTGAACAGCCCGGCGATGACCAGCGCACCGGTGAACAGCAGGATCATGCTGCGGCGGTGGTCGGCGATGTCGTGCCGGTGCGCCTTCCACACGGCCAGCGGGAGCGTCACCAGCGTGAAGATCGACAGCAGATGGATCGGGCTCCAGGGTCCGACCAGCCGGATCTGGTGGATCCAGAACGAACTCACCGCCACGGTCGCCATCAGGGCCACCCAGATCCATCCCAGGGTGCGATGGGGCAATGTGCCCTTCGGGCTTGCGAACTGGACAATGCCGAGCACGAACGCAGCCATCGCCGCAAAGGCATGAATGGGGATTTGGGGAACGGCATTGAGCAACGGCGCCAGGCTCACGGCGAGCTCCTTGAGGTCAATCGGCAATCGGAAGCTGAAGTTCAGCCGCCCGTGGTCTCTCGAGAGCCTCACTTGAAATGTAAATTAATACAGCAACACAACGTATTATGTGACATTTCGAGAGTTAAGCTTCAGCCTTGGCTCGGGCAGCCAAGTCATCTGCGTGAAAATCACGCCCCCGCGCGAATGCCGGCTGAGCGGATGACGCGGCACAGGCTCGCCGCGTCATCCGCCGTCGACTTGCGCCGTTGCTTTCCGGCTGTCCTGCCGATGCTCAGAATGGGATATCGTCGTCCATGTCGCTGTTGCGGGCCCCGGCCGCCACCGCGCGGCGCGGCGCGGCGCTGGACGGACCGCTGGAGCCGAAATCGCCGCCCGCTTCATCGGATCCAAAATTGCCGCCGCCGCCACCGCTGCGGCCGTCGAGCATGGTCAGCGCCGAGTTGAAGTTCTGCAGCACCACTTCGGTCGAGTATTTTTCGACGCCGCTCTGGTCGGTCCATTTCCGGGTCTGCAACTGACCTTCGATGTAAACCTTGGCGCCCTTCTTCAGATACTGCTCGGCGATCTTGCACAGGCCTTCGCTGAAGATCACCACCCGATGCCATTCGGTCTTTTCCTTGCGCTCGCCGGTCGCCTTGTCGCGCCAGGTATCGGAGGTTGCGATCCGCAGATTGACGATCGGCCGCCCATCCTGAGTGCGCTTGATTTCCGGATCAGCCCCGAGATTGCCAATCAGAATGACCTTGTTCACGCTTCCCGCCATCGCCGCTCTCCACTCTCGAAATTCACTGCCAATTACTGGCAAATTACTCGACTGACTTGCTTCACGCCCAAGCCCTTGCGTTCGCGCCTGCCGGCGCGCGCCTATGCCGTGGGACCACCTTGAACCGACCCTATACGCTCACCGGTCCGGGGAGCCCGGCGATCCCAGGTTATCCACATATAGCATTCTCACTTGCGATGTTCCAGTTTTGTTCCGCCAAATCCGTGCCCCAGGCTTATTTGGGATGAGCCCGTCGGCTCGAAGCTGGAGCGGCGGTTGAAAATCGGTCGCAAAAGTTCCACGGACTCTCCGAAACCGCCTTACAAATCATTAACTTCCGGATCCCTCCGCCGAATGCATTCGACGCGCATGTGTTGCATTTGAGAGACGGCATTTCCATCTGAACCCGGTATATTGGTGACAGGAATTTGATCGCCATGGCGGTCAGGCCTCGATGAGAAGCGCTTGGGGACTTGTCGCTTCGGGACAAAACGAAAAAGGCAGCTGAAGAACAGCTGAGAGAAATGCGATGAAGAGGATTTCGCTGGGTCGGTTGGGTCTCCTTGCGGTGGCGATGAGCGCAATGGGCGTGGGCGCTCCTGCGTTCGCCGGCGACTTTCCCGCCCCGGCCTATTCCAGGGCGCCGATGTACATGGCGCCGGTGTACGATTGGAGCGGCGCCTATATCGGTATTAACGGCGGCTGGGGATCGAGCCACAACTGTTGGGACTTCACCACACCGGGCGGCGCCTTTGTGGCGTCGGAAGGTTGCCATGATGCGAATGGCGGCACCGCCGGTGGACAGCTCGGTTATCGCTGGCAGAGCAATGCGATCGTGTTCGGCGTGGAAGCCCAGGGCAACTGGGCTGATCTCAAGGGATCGAACGCCAGCAACTTCTTCGCGGGCTCCACCAACCAAAGCAGTATCAACGCATTCGGACTGTTCACCGGTCAGATCGGCTATGCCTGGGACAACGTCCTGCTCTACGCCAAGGGCGGCGCGGCGATGACCAACGACAGCTACAAAGTCTTCAACACCGTGGGTGGTGGTCTAGCCGGTTCGTCGGGCGATCAAGCCCGCTGGGGCGGCACGATCGGCGCCGGTCTTGAATATGGTTTCTCGCCGAACTGGACAGCGGGCGTCGAGTACGATCACTTGTTCATGGGAACGAAGTCGGCGATATTTACGGATCCGACCGGGGCGTTCTTCGGAACCGATAACATTCGCCAGGATGCCGATCTCGTCTCCGTTCGCGTCAATTACCGCTGGGGTGGTCCTGCGATCTCGAAGTACTGATGTCAGCCTGAACTGAGCATCTCGCAACTCCAGATTTGAGGATGTGAAAAAGGCCGGCCTCGCGCTGGCCTTTTTGTTTGCGTCCTGTGGTTTGCGTGCCTGCATTGCTGTTGCCGGCTGCTGCCATCGCAACAATCCGTTGATGGTTTGAACGGAACACTGGAAATGTCAGCGCGTTCTTCCTATGTTCCGAACTCAGCCCTTGGCGTCGTTTCTTCCGCTGTTTGTGGAAGAGGCGCGCCCCAACGCGGCGCGATCAACGTGCTGGGAATGCCGACATGGATGAAGTGATCAGGGCCAAGCGCCAACAGACCGCCGGCTCCGGAACGCGCGCGATCACCATTCGCGGCGCGCGC